>CALAFV010000032.1 GCA_937891445.1 uncultured Phycisphaerales bacterium
CCCGCCCCTTCCGCCACGAGCATCTCCAGCCGGCGCAGCAGCGCCTCCCACCCCGCCGCCCCCCACGTGCGCGGGTCGCGCTGCCCCTCCTCGTCCACCAGCCACCCCGACCACACCGCCCTCGCCACTCCACTGCCGGCCGCAACCGGTTCGCCCGCCAGAATGTTCCCGTCCGTCCACTGCGCCCACACTGCCCCACCCCCCAGCGGCCTGATCGCGTCACCCTCGAGCACCATCACCGGCATGCGCGAGCCTAGGCCACGACCGATCGTGGGTCCGCTCGCCCGCGACCACAAGCGTCGAAGAACCGATGGTCCGCCCGAGTTACACGCTCGCTCATCGCTGCGCCAAGGCCCGATACCTGCTCCCCGGCGTCCCGCCGCACCATCCGCGGGGCACGCACACGGAGCCCGACGATGCGCTTGACCTTCCCCCGCCTGTCCCGGCGCCCCGCCGCTCCCGCTTCCGTCACGACCGAGCCGGAACTCGCTCCCGCGCAGGCAATTCTCGTCTCGCAGATCATCGAGTTGAACCCCTCTGCCACCGTCGGTTTCCTCCGCAACTTCGCCGAGTCGTCCCTGCGCAACTACCTCGAGCACCTGCGCAGCGCCCAGATCCCCCGCGGCCGCGACGCTCGCTGGGTCCGCCCTGACGAGACCGCCGCCGTCATGGTGCGAGAGCGCGCCGACTGACGCGCCGACATCCCATCGACATTCCCCTCGCGCCGCGCGCCTCACGGCCGCGGCGGCACTATCGGCCAGCGACGCCCGCACCCGGGGCACTCTTGCTCCCGGCTCGCCGCGGGTCCCTCATTCCTCGATCCCGCCAAGGGGCGCCCAGCACCCGCGCAAGACGACCGCGGGCTCGCCTTTCTCGCGCCCGTGGTCCGCTTTCGCTTATGCCCTTCGTCCGGGAAACCGATCCCTCCAACGCCCGTCGTACCGGCCCGCTCAAGAACGGGCCGCAGCCGGTCCGATAAAGCCGGCTGGGTAGAGGCGGTCAGCCCCTGCCGCGACAGGTCCCAGGCCGGAGGCCGGGTTTGAGGAGAGCGATCACGCCAGCCCGCTCGTGCGCATCGGAGCATCGCACTGGGCCGGATCGTGGATCGCGCACGCCCCCGTGCACGCCCGCAGACCCGGAGACCTGCTCATGACCCCGCGTACGAACGGCCCCGCCTTCCCGTCTCCCGTCGCGCTCGCCCGCTGCGCGGGCTTGTGCGCCGCCGTCGTCTTCGCCGCCGGCTGCTCCACCGCGTCGCGCACCACCGCCCGCGGGTGGGAGTACGGCGCCGACGCCAACTCCGAGACCACGGAAGTAGCCGGCGTCGGCCAGGTCCGGTCAGTCCCACGCGGCCAGACGATCAACACCCGCGTCTGGCACGATCCCGTGGCGCGGCACGCCCCGCCCAGGACGATGGATCAGTCGCAGCCGGCGCCCAAGGCCGGCGCCAGCATGTCGGTCGCACTGGCCGCGGCCGAGGTCTCCATCTCCGAGCCCACCACGCCGACTCGCACACTCCCCACGACGACGCGCCCCAGCGACCTGCCGAACATCCACGAGCCCTTCGACACCACCGCCACGAACACGCTCCTCGACGCCGCTCCCGGCCTCTGCCAGGTGACCTTCGCGGGCGAGGGCGCCGCCTTCGACCCGTGCATCTCCAGTGATGGTCGCCTGCTCGCCTTCGCCGGCACGCATCACCGCCCCACCGCGGACATCTACACGGTTCCCGTCGGCGGCAGCAGCGTCACGCAACTGACCTCCGACCCGGCCCACGACATCATGCCCGCGATCAGCCCGGATGGCTCGCGGATCGCGTTCGCCTCCAACCGCTCGGGCAACTGGGACATCTTCGTGATGTCCTCCTCGGGCGGCCAGGCCCTCCAACTCACCAGCGACCCGACAAGTGAACTGCACCCGACCTGGTCGCCGGACGGCCAGCGCATCGCCTTCTGCCGCCTGGGCCAGGTCAGCGGCCGCTGGGAACTCTGGGTGCAAGAGGTCGCCAACCCCCGCTCCGCCGAGTTCATCGGCTACGGCCTCTATCCGCGCTGGTGCCCGGTCTCCGGCACCGGCCACGACGGCCGCGACCGCATCGTCTTCCAGCGGGCGCGCGAGCGCGGCGACCGCGCGTACAGCGTGTGGACCGTCGACTACCGCCCCGGCGACGTGACGAGCCCCACCGAGGTCGCTTCCAGCCCCACCGAGGCCCTGATCAACCCCGCCTGGAGCGCCGACGGCCGCTGGATCACCTACGCCGCCGTGCCCAACCCCGGCGAGGCTTCCGCCGCCGGCCGCATCGGCGAGGCCGATCTGTGGATCGTCGCCGCCGACGGCTCGGCTCGCGTCAACCTCACCGCAGGCACCTTCGTCAACCTCGCCCCCACCTGGGCCGCCGACGGCCGCATCTACTTCGTCTCCAACCGCGCCGGCGTGGACAACATCTGGTCGATCTCCACGGACCGCGCCATCGCCGCCGCGACCGGCTCGCGCGGCAACACGCCGACCGAAACGGCCCAGGCTCCGCGCCACGCCGACCCCCTCCACGGCCCGCAGATCCCCCGCACCGGGACGGACGCCTACGACGCGACCGCGCACGTCCCGACGCCCTGAGCACGACCACGGCGGCCGCGGCCTGCCGGCCCGCCCGCCGTTTCAACCAGAAACGGGGCTGAGCCCCACCCCCCTACCGGGACGGGTCAGAGGCAGGACGCCATGACAACCGTACAGACCATGCTTGCTGCGCTGCGCGCCGTCGTGGCATGCTGCGCACCGATCGCGGCCATCTCCGCCCTGCTGCTCGCAGGCGCATGCTCGAAGCAGCCGGAACTGGTCGCCCCCGAGCCCCTCATCGCGCCGTACAACTCGGCCAGCGGCGAAGTGCTCTGGGCCGTGGCGCCACTGGCGAACGAGTCGGGGACCAGCATCGCCGACACGCTGGCGATCAGCGACGCCATCGTCGGCAAGATCACCGAGGCCGAAGGCCTCGCCGCCGTCCCGATGAACCGCACACTTGCGGCGATGCGGGCCCTGCGGATGACGGCCGTGCGGACCCCCGCCGACGCCCGCCGCCTCGGCGAGGCCCTCAACGTGGACGCCGTCCTCGTCGGCTCCGTGACCGCGTACGACCCCTACGACCCTCCCACCATCGGCCTCACCCTCGCCCTCTACTCGCGTCAGCCGGCGCAGGCCGTCCGCGAATCGGGCTGGTCCGACCCGCGGGCGATGCGCAGCGCACCGACCGAGCAGGACCTCCCCCCGGTTTCGAGTTTCGAGGAAGAGCCCCTCTCGGTCGTCATCGAGCATCTCCCCGGCGCCAATCACGGCGTGCAGATGAACGTCCGGCGTTACGCCCAGGGGCGGCACGAACACGGATCGGCGCTGGGGTGGCGACGCTACCTGGCGAGCATGGAACTGTACACGGACTTCGCGGCGTACTGGGCCGTCCGCCGGCTGCTCGAGGAGGAACGCCTCAGGCTGGCCTGGCCCGCACGCCGCACGATGGACCCGGCCCGCTAGCCGCTCCCACCGGCGCGGCTGGCGCCGGGAGGAGCAGGCGATGAACAGCGGCAGCGGGCACACCTCGTCCGCGGACAGCCAGGCTTCCCAACGCACGCGCAGCGTGACGCTCCTCAAGGGCGTGCACCGCTGGGTCTTCACCTGCGCGCCGGGCGAGGAGCAGGGACTGCTCGCGTGCGTCTCCGAGATGGCCCGCCGCCCCGACGCCCCGTTCGACTGGTTCGACGCCGCCCTGGTCGCACACCAGATCGCGCGCCGCCTGCCGAGCGGACTCAACAGGGTCCATTCAAGCGTCGATGAGGTCGAGTAACACGCCGCACGCCCGAGAACGGGCGCCGGCCAGCGGGTGCACGGAGCAGACCATGTCCACCGTCGCGATCACGGGCGCGTTCACCGCCTATCTGATGGACGAGCGCCACTTCAGCCCCTACACCGCCAGGTGCTACGGCGCCGACCTGCGCCAGTACGTCGAGTTCCTCGCCGACGAACTGGGCATGGACATCGACGAGGCCCGCGAGAAGGCCGCCTACGACCACCGCCTCGCCCACCCCGGCCCCGGCTCCGGCGCCCCCAGCAGCATCACCGCCGCCATCTGCGCCGCCAACCCCGACACCATCCGCAACTTCCTCAGCCACCTGGCCACGAAGGACTACTCCGCGGCCACCATGGCCCGCAAGATCGCCACCCTTCGCTCCTTCTACAAGTGGGCCTTCAAGCGCGGCCTGGCGGACTCCAACCCCATGACCGCCATCCGCACGCCCAAGCAGGGCAAGCGGCTCCCCAAGGCCATCACCATCGAGCAGATCGAGCAACTCCTCGCCACCCCCGGCGACAAGGACGTCCTGGGCCTGCGCGACCGCGCCATGCTCGAGACGCTCTACTCCACCGGCATCCGCGTCAGCGAACTCGTCGGCCTCAACGCCGAGGACCTCGACGAGACCGGCGAAGCCCTCCGCGTCCGCGGCAAGGGCAAAAAGGAGCGCCTCGTCCCCCTGGGCACGCACGCCCTGACCGCCATCCGCAACTACGTCGCGATGGTCCGCTCCGACCCGCGCTTCGGCCGCGTCTGGGCCGGCGGCCCCAACGGCACGCCCACCGGCAAGCCCCTGTTCATCAACAAGCACGGCCAGCGCCTCTCCACCCGCTCGGTACGCCGCAAACTCGACAAGTACCTCAAGATGGCCGGCCTCGACCCGGACATCAGCCCGCACACCCTGCGGCACTCCTTCGCCACGCACCTGCTCGAGAACGGCGCCGACCTCCGCAGCGTGCAGGAACTCCTCGGCCACCAGTCGCTGAGCACCACCCAGATCTACACCCACCTCACCGCCCAGCGCGTCAAGGAGGCCTACAACCAGGCCCACCCCCGCGCCGAAGCCGGCTGATCCGCATCTCCTCAGCGCAACAACAAAGCGGCCCCGGATCACTCCGGGGCCGCTTTCGTTTGAGCGTGGCCCGCCGTTCCGCGGCGGGTCTATCCGTCCGAACGGCCTAACGTCAGCACCCCTCGGTCACCTCATCCAGCCATGCGCTCAGGAAGGCGCTGATGTCGCTGGAGTTCACCGTCAGGTCGCCGTTGAAGTCTGCGGCCATCGTCCCCTCGTTGAGGCTGAGCAGCCAGGCGGAGAGGAACGCGCTGATGTCCGACGAGTTGACCTCGTTATCGCCGTTCCAATCGGTCGCGCACCCGCTCCCGACGCCGCCCGGCACCGCCGCCGCGAACTGCACCGAGTTGGGCGTATGCGGCCGGAACAGCCCGAGCGTCGCCTGACCCTGGGCCGGCGCCGCATCCGCGTCGAACCAGAAGTTGTACATCGTGCCCCACCGCTGAGGAACACGCCCTCCGGATTCAGCCCAAACCTACTGAACCCGCAGCGAGCGCCCC
>CALAFV010000033.1 GCA_937891445.1 uncultured Phycisphaerales bacterium
GCACACGATGAACTCCGGCCGCAGCGCCAGCGCTCGCGCGATCCCCAGTCGCTGCCGCTGACCGCCGGAGAACTCGTGCGGGAACTTGTCCTTCGCGTCCGGCCGCAGCCCCACCTTCCGGATCAGTTCGTCGATCGTCGCTTCGATCTCCGACGACTTGACGACCCGGTGGAACTTCAGCGCCTCGCGCAGCATCATCCGCACCGTCTTGCGCGGATTCAGCGACGAATACGGGTCCTGGAAGACGATCTGCATCCGCCGCCGGAAGGGCATCATCTCCGCATGCCCCAGTCCGGTGATCTCCGTGCCGTCGAACCGGATCGACCCGCTCGTCGGCTCGATCAGCCGCAGCACGAGTTTGCCCAGCGTGCTCTTGCCGCACCCGGACTCGCCGACGACCCCGAGGATCTCCCCGCGTTTGACCGTCAGCGACACGCCGTTGACCGCGTGCACGTGCCCGACGACGCGGTTGAGGATCCCGCCCCGCACGGGGAAGTGCTTGACGAGGTTGTGCACCTCCAGCAGCGGCGCGGCCTCCGCCGCCGCGGCTGCTGCAGCGGGCGCTCCATTGGTCCCTGGCTTGATCGGCGCCGCGGTCATGCCGTCACCCCCACTGTCAACGTCGCCGGCACGCCCAGCGGGTAGTGGCACCGCACCTGACGCCCGTCCTCGCCTGCGACCAGCGCCGGCTCCTCCGCGATGCACCGCTCCTTCGCCATCGAGCACCGCTCGTGGAACCTGCACCCCTTCGGCAGGTCGTACAGGCTCGGCACGATCCCCTCGATCGTCGGCAGCCGCTTGCCGTGCTCCTTGCGGCCGGTCTTCGGGATCGACTCCAGCAGCGCCTTGGTGTACGGATGCCGCGGCGCGTGGAACAACTCACGCACCGGCGCCGACTCGATCACCCGCCCCGCGTACATCACCAGCACCCGGTCGCACACCTGCGCCACCACGCCCAGGTTGTGCGTGATCAGCACGATCGCCGTGTTCAGCCGCTTCTTGAGCCCCTCCATCAACTGAAGGATCTGCGCCTGGATCGTCACGTCCAGCGCCGTCGTCGGCTCATCCGCGATCAGCACGTCCGGCTCGCAGCACAGCGCCATCGCGATCATCACCCGCTGTCGCATCCCGCCCGAAAGTTGGTGCGGGTACTCGCCGATCCGCCGCTCCGGGTTGGGGATCTCGACGAGTTTGAGCATCTCGATCGCTCTTGCCCGGCGCTCGCGCCGGCCAAGCGTCGTGTGGTACCGCAGCGCCTCATCCAGTTGCCACCCGATCGTGAACACCGGATTGAGCGACGTCATCGGCTCCTGGAAGATCATCGCTACCCGCGCCCCGCGCACCTTCCGCATCGTCTCCGGGTCCGCCGTCGCCAGGTCCACCTCCGGCGGAAGCCCGTCCCCCCGGTCTCGCCCCCCGGTCCGCAGCAGCACGCGGCTGCCGGGCTTGATGAAACTCGTCCGCTCCGGCAGCAGCCGCATGATCGACTTGCTCGTGACGGTCTTCCCGCACCCCGACTCCCCCACGATCCCCAGCGTCTCTCCCGCCGCCAGGTCGAACGACACGTCGTCCACGGCCGTCACGACGCCCCGATCCGTGCGGAAGCACGTCGAGAGGTTCCGAACGCTCAGAATGGGCTGCCTTCCACCTTCCACTGGCCTGTCTCTGCTTCCCGTTTCCCGCTTCCTGTTTCCTCTACCCAACGTGCTTCGGATCAAACGCATCCTGCAGCGCATCGGAGACGATGTTGAACGCCAACACCAGCACGAACATGAACACCGTCGCCGCCCCGATCTGCCAGAAGAACCCGTTGATCACCTGCTGCGTGGACTCCTGGATCATCCGCCCCCAACTCGGCCCCACCTTCACCCCCAGCCCCAGGAATGACAGCACCACCTCGTTCTTGATCGCCGCGATGAACAGCAGCGAGAAGTTGATGAACATCAGGTGCACCGTGTTCGGCAGCGCGTGCCGCAGCAGGATCGTCAGCCGCCCGAACCCGATCGCCGTCGCCGCCTGCACGTACTCCAGTTGCTTGATCTTCATCACCTCGCCGCGAACCACGCGGCATGGGCCGATCCAGAACGTCAGGCACATCGCCGCGTAGATCGGCACCAGCGACAGGTACGGCCGCGTGACGTCGTCGAAGATGCTGCCGGTGAACATGAACACCAGCACGCCCAGCAGCACCAGGTCCGGCAGCGACGACAGCGTCGAGTACAGCCACACCACCACGTGGTCCACCCACCCGCCGAAGAACGCCGCCGCCGCCCCGATCAGGCTCCCCAGCAGCACGGAGATGACCGCCACCACCAGCCCGATCTGGATCGCCACCTTGATCGAGTACACCGCCCGCCCCATGATCGAGCGCCCCTGCCGGTCGGTCCCCAGCGAGAGCATGTACCCCTGGATCACGCGGTCCACGCCCGTCAGCGGCGCAAAGAGCGTCGCCGTCAGCGCCTCGAGTTCCTCGAGTTTCGGGAGCATCTCCGGGTCCGCGTCCAGGTCATCCGACTGCGCGACCTCGCCGTAGAGTTTTTCCGCCTCCTTGACGATCTTGCGCAACTCGGCCGGCGGCAGGTCCGCCGCGTGGCGCTGGCCGTAACGGATTCGCGCCACCGCGGCTTCCTTGTCGCGCACGCGCGGCGCCGTCGCCCGGTCGAACTCGTCGAGGTACGTCCGCACGAACCGCAGCCGCTCCTCGGGCGTGTTCTTCAGCCCCATCCCCCGCATCTCGTACGGCCCGACGACCTCGTCGGCCCGCTCGACCGTCAGCATGTCCAGCAACTTATACCGCGTCAGGTCGAACCACCCCGTGCGCTCCCCCAGCGCCTTGGCCGCGTCCGCCCCCAGCACGGCCAGCCCGACCGCCGCATACAGCAGGATGATGACCAGCCCCACCGCCGCCAGGCGGTTCGAGAAGAACCGCCTCGCCGCCTGCGACCGCCACGCTCGCCTGATCCGCCTGAGCATCACGACAGCCTCACCCGGGGATCGACCAGCGCGTACAGCACGTCGGTCAGAATGTTGGAGAGGATGAACACCGCCGCAAAGACGGCCGTGAACGTCTGGATGATCGGGAAGTCCTTCTCACGGATGGCGTCGATGATCAGTTTCCCCATCCCCGGGATCCGGAACTGGTACTCCAGCAGGATCGACCCGGCGATGAGGAACGGCAGCGTGATCATCACCCGCGTGATGATCGGGATCATCGCGTTCTTGAGCATGTGCACGAACATGATCTTCTTCTTCGTCGCCCCCTTGGCGACGGCCGTGGTGATGTAGTCCCGCCCCGTCTCCTCGACCATCACCGCCCGGTAGAAGCGGCTGTCATACCCCATCGCCACGACGACGTAGATCAGCACCGGCAGCAGGCAGTAGTGCGCCCAGGTCCCGAGCGATACCCGCGGCAGCCCCAGCGGCCCCTCGCCCCACTTCACCCACGGCTC
>CALAFV010000034.1 GCA_937891445.1 uncultured Phycisphaerales bacterium
GGCGGGCCGGGTGTCGCGCTCGGTGTGGTGCGCGGGAGGTGGGACGTCGAGGCGATCGCGGTCGAGCCCCTGGCCCCAACGGCGCGGCACGACGACGACCTCATGCCCGCGATCGACCGTCTCTTCGCTCGCGCCGGCGCGGACCCGGCAGCGGTCCGGCGCGTCGCGGTGTCGGTCGGGCCGGGGGGGTACACGGCGCTGCGTGTTGCGGTGGCGGCCGGGAAGATGATCGCCGAGGCGGCGGGGGGAACCTGCATCGCGGTCCCCACGGCCCTGTGCCTGGCCCTGCGGGCGCCGGCGGACCTGCCGGAGCCCATCGGCGTGCTGCTGGCGAGTAAGGCGGACACGGCCTGGTGCTGCGTGCTGGGTCCCGGGTGGAGGGACGATCCCGGCGCGGCAGCGCGGGGTCGGGTTATCGGAGCCGCGGATGTGCAGGGCCTCGGCGCGGCGTCGCTCATCGGCGATCGTTTTGTTCCCGAAAGTATCCGGGCCCGAGCCTCGGAACTGGGGATCGCGATCGTCGAGCCGCGGTACGACCCGGCGGCGTGCCTGGAGGCGGCGTCGGCGCTGGAGGCGATCGACCCGGCGCTGCTCGTGCCGATCTACCCGCGTGAGCCGGACGCGGTGACGCTGTGGCGGAAACTCCACGGCGGGGCATAAGCCGCGCGAGTCCTCGCGCAGCGCGAGCCGGTCCGAGAACCCGTTGTTTTCATCTCACCGGCGCCCGCGTCAAGTTGGGCAATCTGTGCGTCGATACCCGTTTCGGCGGGAGGGGGAATGTCACGGGGCGAGCCCCGTGTGATGCGCGCCGGCCTTGGTCCGAAGAGCCGTGCTACCCAGACGGGGTCCGCCATGGAAGCTACGGGCACCAACAACAACTCGACGGCCCAGAACTGGGCGGAGAAGAAGATCTTCACCACGGGCGAGGCCGCCGAGATCTGCAAGGTCAGCCAGCAGACCATCATTCGCTGCTTCGATTCCGGCCGGCTCGGGGGCTTCCGCGTTCCGGGGTCCAAGTTCCGCCGCATCCCGCGCGCGGAACTCATCAAGTTCATGAAGGCCAACGACATCCCCACCGACGTCCTGGAGGGCGGCGGCAAGCGGGTGCTCGTGGTGGACGACGACCCGCAGATCCTCGAGATGTTCAAGGACCTGCTGGAGCGCGCCGGGGGCCTGACCGTCAAGACCTGCTCGACCGGCTACGACGCCGGCATGCTCACCGAAAGTTTCCGCCCGCACCTGATCATCCTGGACTTCATGCTCCCGGACATCAACGGCGACCTGGTCTGCCGGCGCCTGCGGGAGCGCGAGGACACCAAGGACACCAAGGTGCTGTTCATCTCCGGCGTCGTCGCCGAGGATGAGATCGAGCGGCTCCGCCAGGCGGGCGCCGACGGCTTCCTGCGCAAGCCCTTCGACATCAACCAGCTCATGGCTCAGGTGCGGCAACTGCTGGAAGTCGGCTGAGGTGGGGGCCACGGAGGGCGCGGCGGGCCATGTCGACAGCCGCAGAGGCGACCAGCGCGAAGCAGGCCGAACTCATCCTGCGTGAGTTGGATGCGCTGCCGACGCTCCCATCGGTCGCCGCTCGCCTCATGGCGATCACAGGCAGCGACGACGCCGACGTTCAGGAAGTCATCCGCCTGATCGAGGCCGACCCGGCCGTGACGGCCAAGGTCCTCTCGCTGTGCTCGCGCGCGGCCCTGGGCATGAGCCGCCAGGTGACAACCGTGGACCGGGCGGTGGTCATGCTCGGCCTCGACGCCGTCCGCTCGGCCGTCCTGAGCGTCCAGATCGTGGACTGGATGCGCGACATGGGCATGAGCGGGGACGTGGACGACGCTTCGCAGTCCGACGACCCGAAGCGGGAGGCCCGCCGGCGTCGGCGCAAGCGTCTGGCTGAAGCCGCCGCGGCGGGGGGGCGGGCATTCGACCATGTCAACTTCTGGCGCCACTGCATCGCCGTGGCCTGCGCCGCCGAGATCATCTCCCGCACCCTGTGGGGGCAGCGCGAGGGCAACCCCGGCGAGGCGTTCGTCGCGGGCCTGATGCACGACCTGGGCAAGCCGGCGCTGGCGCTCGCCCTGCCGCGGGCGTACGCGCGCGTCATCGAACTGGCCGAGGCGCGCCAGGGGGACATCGCGGAGATCGAGCGCTCGATCATCGGCCTGGATCACCACGTGGCCGGCAAGCGGCTGGCCGAGCGCTGGGGGCTGGCCGATGCCGTGCGGGACGTGATGTGGCTGCATAACCAGAGCGCCCACGCGCTGCCGCAGTCGGCCCCGCGCCGGCTGATCGCCGTCGTAAGCCTGGCCGACGCCCTCTGCCGCCGCCTGCACCTGGGGTGGTCCGGGACGTACATGCCGGGGAGTGCGGCGGGGTCGATCGAAGAGCAGTGCGCCGAGATGGGGCTCGCGCCCGCGCGCCTGGAGGCGCTGGTCCCCTCGATCGTCGAAGAACTCACTCAGCGCAGCGAAACGCTCGGCCTGGAGGCCCAGCCCGGCGAACGGGTGCTGCTGGAATCCGTGCTCGCGGCCAACCAGCAACTGGGCCGCCTCAGCCGCACGCTTGAGCAGCGCAGCCGCGCGGCCGACCTGCGCGGCCGCATCCTCGAGGCGATCGCGGCGTTCCACAGGCAGGACGAGCCGGTGCGCACGCAACTGGGCGCCCTGCTCGCCGTCGCCAAGTCTGCGGCCGACACCCTGGGCAAGGGCTACTACGCGGCGATCGCCCAGTCGGAGCCGGGCAAGCCGTGGCTCATCGCCCGCTTCACGCCCGATGGGACGCTCGCCGGCGCCAGCGCGGCCGAGGCGCCGTCGTTCGCCGCCTTCGGCGACGGCCCGCCAAGCCTCGCTGAACTG
>CALAFV010000035.1 GCA_937891445.1 uncultured Phycisphaerales bacterium
CGAGCATGGGGGCGATGGTAGGCGGGTTTGGGGTCGGGACGGTCGGGGACGAGGTGCGGCGGAGCGGCGAGGTGGACCAGGCGCGGACGGAGTGCGCGGGTAGGACGCGCGGTGACGCGAGAGGGAGAAAGGGAAGACCGCTCACTTCGTTCGCGGCTCGTTGGGTTGCGCGGCTCGTCGGGGCGCGCCGGGAAGTCGCGTCCGCGGACGAAATGACAGCGACCCGCCGTGAAGGCGGGTCGCTGGTGCGATGACTCGGAGTTGTGTTCGTGCGATCAGCCCGCGGCCGCGGCGGTCTCGGGCTTGGCGCCGCCTTCCTTGCGGAGTTTGGCGGCGTAGGCGGTGCGGCGGTCGGCCTGGCGGCGGCGGGTGGAGGGCTTGCCGCCGATCTCCGGGCCCTCCTCGGCGCCGACGAACTGGAGCACCACGAGTTCGGCCGCGTCGCCGATGCGGTGACGGCCGAGTTTGATGATGCGGGTGTAGCCGCCGGCGCGGTCCTTGAAGCGCGGGGCGACGTTCTCGAAGATGTGCTTGACGAGTTTGGGGCCCTTGCGCAGTTCGCCGTAGCGGTTGCGCTCGACCTGCGAACTGTCGGGCACGTTGAAGAAGGCGCTGGCGCGGTCGCGCAGGCGGCCGACGGCGGCCTTCTCCTCGTCGCTGGCGTTCTTGGGGAGGTAGAGCCAGTCGAAGCCCATGCGGTCGCGGCCGAGTTTCGCGATCACCAGGCGCCGGGCGTGCAGGTCGCCGCGCTTGGCGAGCGTGACGATCTTCTCGACCATCGGCTGGACCGCCTTGGCCTTCGGGAGGGTCGTGGTGATCTGGCCGTGCTCGAAGAGCGCGGCGGCGAGGTTGCGGAGGGTGGCCGTGCGGTGGGCGGTGGTGCGGCCCAGTCGGTACCCGGCTCGTTGGTGACGCATGGGAAGGCTCCGGTTCGGAAGTCCGCCCCGGGCCGTCAGGCCGGGGGCGGGCGGGTCGTGAGTTTAGGCGTGACGCCGTGTTCGGGAGAGGGTCAGAGGGTCAGGGAAGAGGAAGTAGGCTCCGCGTCAGAGGATGGGCTCGGGGCCCGGGCCGCCCATCGCCGCGGCGGCGGCCGCCGTCGCGGCGGGGGTGGTGGTCGTGCTGACGCCCTCGGGCAACTGCATGCCCAGGTCCAGACCCAGTTCCTCCAGTTTGCGCTTGACCTCGCGGAGGCTGGTGCGGCCGAAGGAGCGGAGTTTGAGCAGGTCCGCCTCGGTGTGGGTGACCAGGTCGGCGACGGTCTGGATCCGGGCGGACTCGAGGCAGTTGCTGGCCCGCACCGAGAGGTCCAACTGGCTGATGGGCATGTTGAGTTTGCGGATCAGTTCCTCGTCCACGCTCGCGGCCGCGGCGGCCTCCTCGCTGACCAGTTCGGCGCCGATGTCGGAGAGTTGCACGAAGGGGTTGAGGTGCTTGCGGAGGATCTTGGCGTCCTCGACGATCGCCATCTCGGGCGTGACGGTGCCGTTGGTCCAGACGTCGAGGATCAGTTTGTCGTAGTTGGTCTTCTGGCCGACGCGGGTCTCCTCGACCTTGTAGCGGACGCGCAGCACGGGCGAGTAGATCGCGTCGATCGGGATCAGGCCGATCTCCTGGTCCTCGTTGCGGTTGTACTGCTCGGAGGCGGGGACGTAGCCGCGGCCCTTGCCGACGCGCAGTTCCATCTCGAAGTCGACCTTGTCGGTGAGGGTGCAGATCACCAGGTCCTTGTTGAGGATGGTGACGGCGGTGTCGGCCTCGATGAGGTCGGCGGTGACCTGGCCGGGCCCGGTGGCGGCGAGCCGCATGACGCGCGGCTCATCGGTCTCGAGTTTGACGACCAGGTTCTTGATGTTGAGGACGATGTCGGTGACGTCCTCCATCACGCCCGGCAGCGAGGTGAACTCGTGCTGGGCGCCCTTGATCTTGATCGCGGTGACCGCGGCGCCCTCGAGGCTGGAGAGGAGGATCCGCCTGAGGGAGTTGCCGATCGTCGTGCCCAGGCCGCGCTCGAAGGGCTCGACGATGAAGCGGCCGAAGACATCGGACTTGAACTTGGGATCGCTCAGGACCTTGGACGGGAGTTCCAGGCCGCGCCAGCGGATGCGCATGGGATATGGACCTTTGCGGCAGGGGTTTTCTTCAAACCTGGCGCCTCACGGTCATCGGGTCGGCTGCGCCTTGCCGCACGGCACGGCCGCCCTTCTCTCCGGGGCGCTCGAACGACTGTGAGCGAAGGGAAGAGGAGGTAGAGAGGCCGGGGATTACACACGGCGCCGCTTCGGGGGGCGGCAGCCGTTGTGCGGGACCGGCGTGTGGTCCTCGATCGCCGTCACGCGGAGGCCGGTGGAGACCAGGCCGTTGACGGCGGACTCGCGGCCGGAGCCGGTGCCCTTGATGTGGACCTCGATCTCGGACATGCCGAGTTTGCGGGCCTTCTGGCCGGCGGCCTCACCGGCGCGGGTCGCCGCGAAGGGCGTGCTCTTGCGGGCGCCCTTGAAGCCGATGGTGCCGGCCGAGTCCCAG
>CALAFV010000036.1 GCA_937891445.1 uncultured Phycisphaerales bacterium
ATGATCGCCAGCGTCCGGTCGCCTTCGAACGGCAGGAACACGCGCTCGCCCGCCATTTCGGCGCGCGAGCCTGGCACGATGCACAGATACTCGTCGTTGGGCTCCATCAGGATGTTCCCGGAGCCCAGGTGGATCCTGTACGTCCGCAGCCGCCCGCGCACGCGCAGGAACTTCTCCTCAAGTTCGCATACGCCCGCGATCTTCAGCCGCGGCAGCAGCCTCGCGAGCAGGTCGCGCCGGCCTTTGCCCGATTCCTCAAGAGCGCCGAACGAGTAGTTCCACCAGTAATCCCGGAATCGCCCTTCCGGCCCGCCGTCCTCCCACTCCGGGTTGTTCCCCACGCTCGTGACCGACACGAACAGATCGACGTCCCGCATCACTTCGGAGAACGCAAGAGCGGGAACCTCCTCCAGCGGGATGTCGTCGCTCCGTGGCGAGCGAGAGAATAGAACCTGATCAGTTTGAAGATACGTGTAGGCGCCTGCCGTGCCATACAAGTCGTCGCCGATCGGTTGCACGACGTAGTGCGCGTAGAGGTTCCACTTCGGCAGATGCAATACCGGAGGCTCGCCGTATTCCAGCACGAAAAGTGTGTGCTTCCAGCCCCGCTGCTGGCACAGCGCCTGGAACTGGGCCTGCTTGATGATGTGAGCCGCGAAGCGGTTGGAATACGTGCGCGTGCGGCGCTCGGCGTCCGTGAGCACGTAGATCTCGCGGTGCGCCTGCTTGAACGGTTGAACGACCCGGCGCTCCTCCAGCAACGTCCGCCAGGCCAGCACTTCTGACGGGTCGGCCAGCACCGGGTGCCAGAGCGTCACGGTGTCCGTGTCGCGCGGCTCGAACGCCCTACCGCGGCTGTCGATGAACCCGCCGCCCATCGGCAGCGCATCGGGCGTGCGCCCTTCCCGCGTGAACGACCAGATCAGCCGCCCACCGAGCGCCCCCACCAGCGGGTGGTCGAGATAGCGCGCCCGCCACACCGGGACGGGCCACGAACGCTGGTCGTGATAGAGCCGCTCGAGCCGGTCCTTCTGCGCCACGAGCATCTTGTCGATGTCTGCCCCCGCCTGCTTCAGGGCCGCGAGCGTCTCCTTGTGCTCCTTCTTGACGGCCTCGGGGACCGTCTTGCGGACCTGGCCCTTCTCGTCCAGCACGCGCAGGTCCGTCTCGCTGCCGTCGATGACCAGTTCGAGCGTGAAGTCCCCCGCCTCCTCGCGGATCACACCGCCGCGCTCCAGCCCGAAGTCCGGCACGGCGATCTCGTGCAACTCGTCCGTGGTCATGTTCAGCCGCCGCGCCAACTTGTCGAGGGCGCCGTCAAGCACCTTCTTCGCCGTGCCGAACTTGACGAGCTGGCGCACGCGCGACAACTGCCCCAGCGCTTCGGGCGTGGTCATCTGCGACAGCGCCCACACCGCCGCCGTCCCCGGCTTGATGCACCGCGCCCCCACGCCCGGAACCATCTTGTAGCACGCCATCGCCAGGTCGCCCAGCGCCTGCGCCGCTCGCGGCGAATCCAGCGCCGCGGCGCACCATGCCAGCCCCTTGAGCACGTCCGCCGCTCTGTCCGACGGCACGGATGAGTCCCGCCCCTCGATCTTCCCGCCCGGCCACGCCGGCCGCGGCTTGCCGACCAGGGCGAACCACTCGGCCAGCGTGCGCTCCAGCACTGCGGGCGCGATCCGCCCGCGCAGCTCCTCCGCGGCCTTGAGCCACTTGCCCGACGGCTGCCCGCCCGAGGCCAGTTCGCAGTGGCGCAGCAGCGCCAGCCACGCCTCGCGCTGGTCCGGCTTCATCGCCCCCAGGTCCGCGTACGCCCGGTCCGACCAGCGCTCGCCGAGTTCCAGCGGGAACCCCGGGCTGATCCCCAACCGCTTATCAAACTCCGCGACCGGCGCCCGCGACTGGGAATCTCTGGCCCGCGCCACGTGCTCGCGGAAACGGAGCAGCGCCAGCAGAAGCGAATCATCCGCCTTCGGCAGCAGCGCCGGCGCGTGCGCCAGCACGAACTCGACGCACGGAGCGGTCTCGATGTAGAGGTACTCGAACGCCCTCACGCGGCTCATGGCCTCGCAATACTCTGCGAGCGCCCCGGCGTCGGGCTTGTACCTCGCCTCGATCGCAAGGTCGTGCAGCGCCACAGCCGCCTGTGCCCCCTGAAAGAATCGCTCCGCGCGTCGGTTACCAAAGTCCAGTTTGATCTGTCGGCGAGAGAGCGCCGACACAACCCCTGCCGCGAGCGCGGCCCCACGCATGCCAAGTTTGGCAACCGCGGGCAGAGCGTCCCGCGCCAGAGCCTTGGCCCGCTCGTCGGAGGCTATCGACGCCGGTGCGGCCGTCAGCATGCTGTTGACCGCCTCGAGCGCCGACCGCTCGGCACGCGCCACCGCTGCAAGATCAAACCTCGCCGCGCCCCGATCGTCGTCCTCAGCCGGCAGCACGAGCGCCTCAAGCAACCGATCGGCCAGACACGGCGCCGTGGGCGCGCGGAGCGATCCGCGATCGGCCAGGACGCGATCCAGCCGCGACGGCTCGTGAGCAAGCCGTCCCCCCTTGCCGCCCCCGCCTGCAACCGGCGCCGCAGTCCCCTCTTGCCCCACACCCTCGATGAGGGAAAGCAGACGCTGCCGCTCCTTGCGGTGGTACTCCCGATCCAGCGAATCGCGGTATGTCCGAACCGCCTTGACGAGGCGGGCATTCATTTCGCTCGACTTACACCACCGCTCAAGGAAGTTCGTCACCACCGCCTCGGACACTTTGAACGCCTTGCCCTTGACGATCGCCTCAAGCAGTTCCGCCAGTGCATCGGCAGGCAGCGGCAGAGCGCGTCGAAGGAGCATGTTGACCAGCAGATCAACAGCGAACGAAGAACGCCCACCGCCGCGTGCAAACTCCGCGGCCGCAAGGCCGACCATTTCCACCTGCGTCTCGACGGGCGCCCCGAGCACCGCCTTCGTCTCCGGCGCGGCGGCCAGCTTCTTGGGCGAGAAATACAGCGGCCAGGGGTCGCGACCGGTGCTGTTCGCCGCTCGCGTGAACTCCCTGTAGAGCTTCCTGGCGTTCCCACCTCCTCCGGTGCCACCGTTCTCCGCCGCTTTAGCCGATCCCTTGCCCACCGCCCCGCGCCCGGCGGACCGCGAAACACGCCTGGCGCCCTGCTTCCTCACCTCCGCCACGCCTCACCCCCCCCACCAGCGGCACCAGCCGCAGGAACGACACCTCCGTCCCCCGGCCGATCTCGATCGTCTCCTCCAGGCTCGTCGCCTGGCGGTCCCCCACCAGCACGAGCACCCGCCCGGCCTCGAACGCCTCGCACGCCTTTTCGTACTGCGTCTTCCAGTTGATCTCCCGCCCCGGCTTGAGCCTGTACCCGTTGAGTGCCACCTCCGCGTCGGTCGGCTGCACCAGTCCGCGGAACGCCCCCGCCTTTTCGCGGTTGTAGTCCTGCACCTCCTGATACACCCGCTCGCGGATCAACTCACGGACCGTGATCCGCTCCGTCGGGAACTCCAGTTCGAACGACCGATCCACCGTCCCGGCGAGGGACTCATCGCGGACCGTCAGCGTGGCTGCCGCCATCGGGACCTCCCGGCCTGGGGCCGTGCGGGCAAGTGGGAATGTGAACGCCGAACCACCCCCAGCCCGGCCATCCCAATGTACCACACCCCCCGCCGGCGCGGAAGCCGCCGTCCACAAGAGCGAGGATCACCCGCCCCGCCGCCGCAGGCTCAAAGCCCCTCGGCCTCCGAACCAGCCGATGACCGCCAATCCCCGTCCGCCAGGTCCCCCGCCGGTGGCACCGGGTACGGGTCGTGCCACGGCAGCGGCAACTCCCGGGGCCACGGCGGCTGCGGCGGCTCGCGGAACTTGTCCGGGTCGATCAGCCCGTCCAGCCGCCCCAGTTGCATCGCCACGATCGACCGCCACCGCTCGCGTGACCAGATCGGGCCACGCGTGATCAACAGCAGGTGGTCGTAGTACCGCGCCAGGTCCGGATCCTCCAGCAGGTTCCGCCCCGTGCGCTGCGTCTGCATGTACCCCTTCGGCACCATCCGCGTGAGGTGCCCCGGGCGGAAGTTGTTGCGGTAGTACGGCGGCAGCCGGGCCAGCAGCGGGTCCGCCAGCGCGTTGACGTCGATGTAGTGGAACAACGGCCCGCTGTAGTACCCCCACATGCCGATGGCGTGCCCGATGAACACGCCGCCGTCCGGATACTCGCGTTTCCGATCCAGAGCCACGCGAATCCTGACAAAGTCCGGCGGCACCAACCCGGTGTCGTACACCAGCCACGCCAGCGCGAGCGCCTGCGCGTAATACAGCCGCTCGTCCCCCGTCCCGCGGTGCCGGTGAATCTCGCGGTACGACTCCTGCGGATTCCACCCCGTCGGCACCTTCAGCGGCCCCATCGGCATCGCGAGCCCGATCCCCGCGGCCGCCACCATCCCCGCACGCCACACCCACACCCCGCTGCCTCCGTGCCCTTCCGCCGGCCCCCGCCTCCCAACCGTCAGCACCAGCAGGCACAGCCCTGCAACAAACGGCGCGGCCACGAACCGCACCGACATGAAGTCCCCGCCGACGCGCACCACGTACGCCAGGTACGCCAGCACCCCCACTGCCGCCGCCGCCGGCATCAGCCGCCGCGTGCGCACCGCGCACACCACCCCCGCCGCAAGCCCCGCCACCGCCACGGCAAGCGACACCGGATCGCTCGCCGCCGCGTTGGCCAGGTAAAACACGCCGCGCCGCACGACCTGCGGCGTCGGCACATCCATCGCCAGTTTCGCGTACGCCGTGTTGGGCAGGAAGAACCCGTAGTACACCAGCGAGAACAACAGCCACGCCGCCAGCGGCGCCTGTCCCAGCGCCGCCGCCGCAAGATGCCGCACGCTCCGGCCGCGCAGCACCTCCGCCCCCACCACCGGCGCCGCAAACAGCACCAGGTCCATCCGGTTGAGCATCAGCAGCGACGCCAGCAGCGACAACCGCAGCGTCCGCCGCGCGGACGGCGCCTCATCCGCATCGCGCAGCGCCGTCACCAGCAGCAGCACCAGCAGCAGATGCGACAGCGAGTTCTCCAACCCCGACGTGGAGAAATCGACGAACCCCTTGGAGGTCGCCATCGCGACCGCCGCGAACCCCGCCGCCCATCCCCCCCACGCCCCCCGCGCCGCCGCCCGCAGAATCACCGCCGCCGCCGCCATGGACACGGCGATGCACACCGCCAGCGTCGTGTAGTACGGCTCCCGCGTCACCGCGTACGGCACACACAGAACCAGTTGCCACAGCGGGCACGTGAACGCCTGCACGCGCTCCGCCACGTTCCACCGCAGCCCGTAGCCATTGACCAGGTTGTCCGCGTACCGCAGCAGGATGTACGCGTCGTCGCACATCCACGCGTTGATCGTGATCACCAGCGCCACCAGCCCCAAACCCAGCCCCGCGACGATCCGCGCTGCCCGCCCCTCCGGCACGGCGCGCAGCAGCCCCCGGCGCTCCCCCGCCGCCGCAGCCTCCCGCGCTTGCCCGCCGCCTGGCTCCATCAGAACACTCCGTCCGACGCCCACGCATCCGTGGGCCCTACCGGCCGCCTCCCCGCGGCGGCAGGCGGTAGCGATCGTGGATGATCAGATCGTCGTACTCGCCCCGCATCATCCCCACGATCGTCCGCCACCGCTCCCCGCTCCAGATCGGCCCGCGCGTCACCACGCACAGCCGGTCATAGAACCGTGCCAGTTCCGGGTCCTTGATCACGTTCCGCCCCGTCTCCAGCGTCTCCTGGTACCCGAACGGGATCGCCCGCCCCAGGTGCCCCGGATGGAAGTCGTCACGCAACCGCGGCATGATCCGCGCCAGCAGCGGGTCGGCCAGCGCATACGGGTCGATGAAGTACACCCCCGGCCCCGCGTAGTAACCACGGTACCCGATGTTGGCGACCACCAGCACCGTGCCGTCCGGCAGCCCGCGGAAGTTGTCGAACACGTTCGTCCGCGTGACGTGCTGCCCGCGCGTCGGCTCGTACAGCAGCGCCGTGAGCCAACTCCCCGGCGCGTAGAACCGCCGCTCATCCGCGATGCGGTCCCACTGCTTGATGTCCACCCACGCGCGCGCCGGCCCATCCCCGTCCATCCCCGACCCCACCGGGCTCCGCGGCATGACCAGCCCCAGCACCGTCGCCGCCACCGCCCCGACCATCCACGCCTGCCGCGGCAGCCGCGCGGGCGCCGACCGCAGCAGCACCACCACCGACACCACCAGCGGCGCTGTCAGGAACCGCCCCGACATGAAATCCCCCCCGATCTTCACCACGTACGCCACATACAGCACCACCCCCGCGGCCAGCGCCACCGGGATCAGCCGCCGCGACAGCACGCCCGCCGCGACCCCCAGCGCGATCATCGTCAGCGTGATCGGGTCCCACGCCAGCGAGTTGTGCAGGTAGTTCAGCCCCCGCGGAATCAGCATCGACGCCGGGTAGTCCGTGTTCAGTTTCGCGTAGTACGTGTTGGGGAGCATGAACCCGTAGTACACCAGTGCGAATACCAGCCACAGCAGCAGCGGCGCCTGCCCCGCCGCCAGCACCGCCGCCGTCCGCACCCGCATCGACCGCACGAGCACCGCGCCAAGCACCGGCCCCACCAGCAGCAGCGCATCCAGCCGGTTCAGCAGCACCAGCGACGCCACCAGCGACAGCGCCAGCGGCCGCCGCCACCACCCTCTCGCCTCTCCCTCCGCAACCGCCTCTGCTCCACCTTCCGTCCCCTCCCGCAGTGCCAGCAGCGCAAAGCCCGCCAGCAGCAGGAACATCAGCGCGTTCTCCAGCCCGCTCGTCGAATAGTCAACGAACGCCTTGGAGACCGTCAGCGCAATCCCCGCAAAAACCGCCTGCCACGCCGTCCTGGCCCCGCGCGACACGATCAGCCAGAACGCCCCCACCGACGCCGCCAGGCACAGCACCAGCCCCGTGAAGTACGCCTCGCGCGTCACGCTGTGGGCGACGCACAGCACCAGTTGCCAGAGCGGGCACGTGAACACCTGCACCCGCTCGGCCACATTCCACCGCAGCCCGTACCCATTCGCGAAGTTGTCCGCGACGCGGTACAGGATGTACGCATCATCGCACGTCCACGCGTTGCTGATCGCCACCAGCGCGAACAGCCCCACCAGCGCCGGCACGAGCCACCGCGGCCGTTCGCTGCGCTCATCCCCGCCCCCGGCGTGCGCCGCTGCGGAGGTCTTCTCGGGGGGAACGGGCCGCGTCGCGGCGGCGCTCGGCTCTCGGCGGTGTTTGGACGGCACGGGGCGGATTGTAAGCCGCCGTGCGCTGCGGACCGCCCCCTCCGCCCCGCTCCCGAGCATCCTCAATCTCGTGTTGGTGACGGTCTACTCCCCCCGCCCAACCGACGCCCGCGCCGTCAGCACCGCCGCCGCCAGGATCAGCACACCCCCTACCGCCTGCACCGGGCTGATCCGCTCCCCCAGCAGCAACCACCCCACCGCCACCGTCGTCGCCGCCTCGCACGTCGAGAGCGTGGATGCCCGCACCGGCCCGACCCGCGCCAGCCCAGCGAGGAACGCCACGATCGCCACCACCGTCGCCACCAGCGCCAGCCCACCGACCCCCGCCCAGCCCATCACCCCCGTCGGCAGCGCCGGCCCCTGCGCCACCGCCAGCGCCGCGTACGAACACGCCGCCCCCGTCACGACCACCGCCGACGCCGGCAGCGCCTCGGCCCCCTCCATCGCCCGCGTCCCCATCAGGATGTAGATCGAGTACACCACCGCCGCCCCCACCCCCAGCGCGATCCCCAGCCCCGACACCCCCTCCACCGGCCCCACCGTCAGCGCCCACCCCGCCAGCGCCACCCCGAACGCCACCCGCCGCCCCC
>CALAFV010000037.1 GCA_937891445.1 uncultured Phycisphaerales bacterium
GTGGTCGCCAAGGGTCCCGCCAGAGAACCCGCCCCCGCCGCTCCACCGGCCCACCCCGGCGCGCCGCGTAACCCCTCACTTCTTCCTGCACTCGCACGCCACCCCAAACTTCCGACAGATCGGGTGTCCTGAGCACTTCCCGATCCCCCCGCCCGGGCACCGCGCTGTGCACGCGCGCCGTCCGTGCCAGATGATCATGTGGCTCACCGTGCACCACTTCTCGCGCGGGAACAGCGCCATCAACTTTTGCTCGATCTTCGCGACCGGCGTCCCGTCCGGCACCAGCCCCAGCCGCTGGCTCAGCCGCTCCACATGCGTGTCCACCGGGATCCCGTAGTTCAGCCCATACGCGTTCCCCAGCACCACGTTCGCCGTCTTCCGCGCCACCCCGCGCAGCGACAGCAACTCCTCCATCGTCCGCGGCACCTCACCCCCGAATCGCTCCACCACCTCCTTCATCGAGGCATGGATCGCCTTCGCCTTCATCCGGAAGAACCCCAGCGACCGGATATACGGCTCGATCTCCTCCGGCGTCGCCGCCGCGTAGTCCGCCGGCGTCGGGAACCGCGCAAACAGCGCCGGCGTCGCCCGGTTCACCGCCGCGTCCGTCGTCTGCGCCGAGAGGATCGTCGCGATCAGCAACTCGTGCGGCGATTTGAAGTTCAGTTCGCAGTGCGCCGTCGGATAGTGCTCCTCCAGCGCCTTGAGCAACTCCGCCGCGCGCCGCTTCTCCGCCGCCGTCACCTGCGGCAGCGCAAACGGCAGGTCCGCGTGCTCCGTCGCTCCCGATGCGCCCTTGCCCCGCGCGGGAGCCTTCTTCTTCGTGACCGACGACCGGGGCTTGGCGCCCGCCGCGGGCTTGCGCGCCATCAGCGCCCCTCCCTCACCAGCGCCGGCTCCTCGAGCACCGGCCCGCTCTGCGCACGGCCGCCATCACCCTCTCCCGCGCCCGCCGACCACGCCCCCGCCCCCAGCGCCACCAGCACGCCGATCCCCGTGATCGCCATGAGCGTGCTCGCCATCGGGTGCAGTTCCTGGAACGCCGCCTGGTGCCGCGCCGCGACATCGTTCTGCCCCGCCTGCGCAGCCGCCCAGTACGCCCGCAGCGACGCGTTCATCGACTGCGACACCACCAGCAACTGCGCCGCGAACGCCGCGACGGCGATGACCAGCGCGACAATCCGCAGCACGACCGCCGGCCGCGTCCGCGGCAGCCGGAACAGGAGCACCAGCGCGGCGAGCGTGATGATCGCCGCCAGCGAGCACGGGAACGCGATCAGGTACGAGATCGTGAACACCCGCTCCCCGACGTGCCCCGCCGCCAGCAACCAGTGGTCGCCGGTGTACGCCGCGAACCCCGGCAGCCGCGGGTCCAGCGACTTGACCGTCGGGAAGACGACCGCCGCCGTCGCCGCGGCCATCACCAGCGACCCCAGCCACAGGCCGAGTGCCACCAGGTGCACCATCTCCGTGAAGGCCCGCCAGGGTCTCATGGTCGGATGGTACACCCCACCTCCCAGGCGCGCCCGACCATCCCCCGACGCCGGCCCCCGCGCCCTCCTACAAGTTGTGGCCGATGAACGCGGGGCTGATCCCACGACTGGGTCTCGCGATGGCCGGCCTCGACGCCGACCGCCTCGGCGTGCGCGCCGACGCCCCCGGAGGCGTCGCGCGAGGCCTGATCGACTGGGCGCACGCCGCGGGCTTCCGCGCCGTTCAACTCAACGCCGCCCAGCCCGGCATCCGGCCGCGCGAACTCGACCGTTCCGGCCGGCGCGAACTGGCCGCGCTGCTCCGCCGCAACGACATGGCCTGCGCCGGCCTCGATCTGTGGATCCCCCCCGAGCACTTCCGCGACTCCGCGCGCAGCGACCGCGCCGTTGAGGCCGTGATCGGCGCGCTCGAACTGGCGTGGGAACTCGCCGGCCTCGCCGGCGGCGGCAAGCGAGCAACAGGCCGCGTCGAGATCCCCGCGGTCTGCCTCACCCTCCCCGCCCAGTGTCCCTCGGAGGTCATCGCCGCGATCGGCGACGCCGCCGCCCGCTGCGGCGTCCGCGTCGCCGACCACGCGTGGCCGCTGCGCGAGCCGGCCGCCGACACGGGTCCGTGGATCGGCGTCGGCATCGACCCCGCCGCCGTGCTCGGGGCAGGCGAGGACCT
>CALAFV010000038.1 GCA_937891445.1 uncultured Phycisphaerales bacterium
GGTTCACGTAGATCCGGTCCCCCGACACCGCGATGTAGTACCCGCCGCTGGCCGCCATGCTCCCCACGCTCACCCACACCGGCTTCTTCGCCGCCACGCGCCGCACGCCGCGCCAGATCACCTCGCTGGCGATCGCCGACCCGCCCGGCGAGTTGATCCGCAGCACAACGCCCTTGATCAACTCGTTCTCTTCCAGTTCCGCCAGCGCGCGGCGGATCGTGCGGCTGCCGACGGACTCCTCCCCGAACAGCCCCCCCGGCGTCGAGTCGCCGTCCACGATCGCCCCGTCGATGTGCACCACCGCGATCGTCGCCCGCTTGGGCGCGTGCTCCACCGGGCGCATCATTTTGTTGAGCAGCGCGAACGGGTTGGTATCCGCCGGCTTCACCTGCTCCTTCCCCCCCAGCGCCCGCCACTTCACATCCCCGCCGTACACGCTCTCCAGGTGCGCATCCAGTTCCGGCCAGTCCAGTTCCCGGTCGATGAGCCCCGCCGCGATCGCCTCATCCCCCTGCGCCAGCCACGCCCGGCGCATCGCCTCGTCCAGGCCCGCGTCGTCCAGCCGGCGCCCGGCCTTGATCGTTTCGCGCATCGACCCGTACAGCGAGTCGAGCAGGCTCTCGATGTTCTGGTTCCACTCCGGGCTCGGCTCGCGCCGTGCCAGCGTCTCGCTCGCCCCCTTGTACGCCCCCACCTGCACCATGTCCGCCGTGACGCCGGCCCACGCCAGCGTGTCCGCGAGGTACATCTCCTCGATGTACACCCCCGGCAGCGTCACCGCGCCCCCCGCCTGGAGGATCACCTCGTCGGCCGCGCACCCCAGCATCAGTTCCGTCGGCCCGTACCCCTCCGCGAACAGGTGCACGCGCTTCCCGCTCTCGCGCACCCGCGCCAGCGCCCTGCCGACCTCCTGCACGTTCGACCGCGTCAGTTTCGCGTCCTTCAGCCGGATCACCACGCCGTCGTAACTGTTGCCGGATGCGATCCGCTCCAGCAGCCCCGTCAGCCCGCGCAGCGTCGCCGTCTCGCGCTCCCCCGCCAACCACGACATCGGCGCCGGCCGCTCGGCCAGTTCGTCCTCGATCTCGATGAACGCAACGGTGCCCCCGTTCCCGGCCAGCGCCGGCGCCACCGCCATCATCACCCCCGCCACCGCCGCGACCGCCCACCGCTCCAGCGTCTTCATGCAAGCCCCTTTCAACGCGTTCACAAGATCGATCCGTCCCCCACTCACCTGCTCACCGCCGACGAGACCCGCTCATGCATACCCCAACTCATCCAGATCCTCCTCCCCCAGCCCGAAATGGTGCCCCAACTCGTGCAGCACCGTGATGCGGATCTCCTCATAGATCGCCTCGTCCCCCTCCACCCCTCCCCCCGTCGCCCGGGCCGCCTCGCACTCCCGCTCCCACGCCGCGCTGTCGTCCCCGAGCGCCAGCGCCACGATCCCCTCGCGGAAGATATGGACCTGGTCCGGCAGCCGCCCCCCCTCCGTCTCCACCGACCGCTCCACCAGCGACGTCCCCGTGTGCAGACCGCACAGGTCCATCCCGTCGGCATCCGGCTCCAGCGTCCCCTCACGTTTGAGGTCCGCGATCATCTCCGGCGTCGGACGATCGAGCACGACCAGCGGCACCTCGTCGATCAGCGCACGCACCTGCCGCGGCAGCCCTTCCAGCACATCCTCCAGCAGCCGGTCGAAATGCTCCCTCGCCGCCTCCGTCACGCGCTTCCTCCCCCGGTCGTGCCGCCACTCCCCGCGGCCGCGTGCGCCGGCCGGAGCACATCCCGCAGCGACGGCGCCGGCACGCGCAGCGCCCGCGTGATCCGCACGCAGTCCACCAGCGCCCCCGCCAGCCCCAGCGTCAGCAGCGCCGACCCCATCGTGATCAGCCCCACGCACAGCAGCGCCCACCCCTCCGGCAGCGCCCCCATCGAATCGGTCGCCAGCAGCGCAACCGCCTCCCCCGCTCCCGCCACCAGCGCCGCCAGCGCCACCGCCGCGAGTGTCTGACGGTCCACGCGCCCCGTCCGCAGCGCCAGCGACCTCGCGACGAGCACGCGTGCGTTGGGCCGCATCAGCAGCGCGATCGCCGCGATCAGCGCCCACGCGATCAGCCGCGGCCCCGCCGCCTCCTGGCTCGACCCGATCCCGCGCAGCGCCCCCGCCACCGACGTCGGCCCGGGCGCGATCGCCGCGTGCCACATCGCCCACACCAGCGGCGCATACGCCAGAACCCCCAGCGCCGCCGCGCCGATCCGCCACGCCCCCAGCCCCGCGTGCGGCCGCACGAGCGCCAGCCCGCCGATCCCCGACAGCGCCACCAGCGGCAGTGCCATCATCGTGAAGTCCGGCCTCCCCTGCGGCCCATCCGTGATCGCCCCCCACACCTCCATCACCCGCGGCAGCATCCACAGCACCACCGCCCCCAGCGCCGCCCCCGGCCACAGCACGAGCCCCGTCGCGACCAGCCCCGGCCGCGCGATCGGCTGCAACTCGCTCGCATGCGGATCCACAACCGCGAGGATCGTCGCGCGGATCGGCGTCGAGCACTCCGGGCACACTTCCCGGATCGACAGCCCGCGCAGGTTGTACCCGCACATCACGCACGGCAGATCGCCGCGCAGTTCGCGGTCCAGCCGCCCGGGCGTCCGCGCACCACCGGTGTCGCCGCGTGGGTCGCGCGCGGACCCACCCCCCGCCGCGCTCGGTTCTGCGGGCCCGGGCCGCTGCATCGAGATACAAGCCTAGCGTGCCCCGCCGGATCACGGAGGTCCGGGCTCCCAGGCCACCCCGCTCGGTATACTGCCGCCCAACCCCAAGGCCACCCGATGACCCCACACGCCCCAACCGACTCGACCGACCCTCGCGCCGTCATCGGCCGCCTCCGCGACGCCATCGCCGGCGTCTTCCTCGGCAACACCGAGGCCATCGACCGCCTCCTCTGCTGCCTCCTGGCCCGCGGCCACGCCCTGCTCGAAGACGTCCCCGGCGTCGGCAAGACCGTCCTCGCCCACGCCCTGGCCCGCAGCGTGGATTGCTCCTTCGCCCGCATCCAACTCACTCCCGACCTCCTCCCTGCCGACATCCTCGGCGTCACGGTCTACAACCGCGACACCGGCACCTTTCAGTTCTCCCGCGGCCCCCTCTTCTCCAACATCGTCCTGGCCGACGAGATCAACCGCACCCCGCCGCGCACCCAGACCGCCCTGCTGGAAGCCATGAACGAGGGCTCCGTCACCGTGGACGGCAAGACCTACCCCCTTGAGCCGCCGTTCATGGTCGTCGCGACGCAGAACCCCGCCGACTTCGAGGGCACCTACCCCCTCCCCGAGAACCAACTCGACCGCTTCCTCATGCGCTTCAGCCTCGGCTACCCCTCTCCCGCGGATGAGGCCCGCATCCTCGACCTCCGCCCCGCGGAGCACGCCCTGCGCGAACTCCGCCCCGTCGCCACCGCCGCCGAAGTCATCGCGCTCCAGCAGCGCGCCGACGCCGTCCGCATGGACCGCTCGCTGCTCGACTACATCATCGCCATCGCCGGCGCCACGCGCACCAACCCCGACCTGCGCCTGGGCCTCTCCCCCCGCGGCTCACTCGCCCTCGCCCAGGCCGCCCGCGCCACCGCTGTCCTCCGCGGCCGCGACTACGTCGTCCCCGAGGACATCCTCTGGAACCTCGGCCCCGTCTGCGCCCACCGCGTCCTCCCCTTCGGCAGCGCCGGCCTGGGCTCCTCCGAGGGCCGAGCCGTCGAGGACATCCTCCAGCGCATCATCGAGTCCATCCCGAGCCCCGCGTGAGTTCGGGCCGACCACGGCGACGACACCGACGAGGAAACCAACCCATGCCCCGCCTTGTCCGCCACGACCTCAACGGCCCCGTCAAGATCGAACGACCCGGCCTCGAGAAGCCCATCTGGGTCTGCGGCTGCGGCCTTTCCAGCAAGTTCCCCCTCTGCGACGGCACACACAAAACCGCGTGCCAGCAGGAGCCGCCCGGCATGC
>CALAFV010000039.1 GCA_937891445.1 uncultured Phycisphaerales bacterium
CGGGGAGCGAGTAGCGGGCCTCGATGAGGCGGCGCAGGAGGCGGCGGGTCTGGTCGGGGTGGAGGTCGTGGCGGCGCTCGATCTGCTCGGCCTGGTCGGCGAGGTAACTGTCCTTCACGCAGTGGCGGAACCAGCAGGAGTAGTCGCCGCGGCGGAGGTGGAAGAGCCACGTTTCTTCGTCGATGCCCTCGGCGATGTGGGCGAACATCATGAGGTTGTGGGCGCGGAGGTTGTGGCGGTTGTTGGGGCCGCGGAAGTAGAAACTGCGGTCGCGGAGGTTGCCCTCGGCGTACTTGCGGTGGTGGCGGATGCGCTCGGCGGTGCCGGGAATGATCTCGACGGCTTGCGGGGGCTCGGCGGTGCGCGGGAACCAGACCACGGCGGCGCCGACCTGGCCCGTGAGGCCTTCGGGCCACTGGAGCGTGCGGCCGATGGCGGTGGCGATGGCCGCCATCGTCTGCTCCGGCGCGGGGCCGACGGCGATGGCGACGTCGATCATCGAGAGGACTTCCGGGGGGAGTTTCTCGGGGTGGACGGTGACGAAGATGATCTCGCCCATGCTGCGTGGGAGGGTCTGCGGGAGGGGCGCCCACTCGGATGAGAGCATATGGTGGGCCTCGTCGAAGACGATCCAATGCGGGCGACCGGTGCGGGCGCGCATGCCCTGGAGCACCGGGAGGAACATCCCGAAGAACTCCGGGCGGTCCATCAGGCGGATGCCCAGCAGGTTGACGTTGAGGTTGATCTTCGGGTCTTCGAGGATCGCCGCGGCTTCGTTGACGCCGACGGCGTGGTTCTGGTTGCCGATCGTGATGACGTCCGGGAGCGTGCCGTAGTCGCCCTCGGGGTCGATGATGCAGAGTTGGTACTCCATGTCGATCAGGCGCTCGATGAGCCCGGCGGTCATCGTGGACTTGCCGCTGCCGGAGGGGCCGGCGATCAGGATGTTCAGGCCGTAGGGCGGGACGGTGAGGGGCGTGCCGTCGGGGAGACGGCCGAGGGCGAGGAGGTTGCGCGGCGTTCGGCCGCGGAGGTCGGCCAGGTCGGTCGCGATGAGGCGGTCGATGAGTTCGGCGAGGCCGTCGCCATTCTCGGCGGAGGCGACGGTGGCGGCGATCTCGCGGATGGAGGGGACGGCGTTGGCGACGGTGGCGGCGCACTCGCTGCGGAGGAGGAAGGAGTGGTCGTTCTGCGAGTCGCCGACGCCCACGGCCTCGTGCTGCGAGAGGCCGAGGCGGCGGAGGGCGTAGGCCATGCCGCTGGCCTTGTTGACACCGGGGGGGAGGATCATCACGGCCTGGTCGTTGAAGACGATCTGGAGTTCGAGGCCGAGTTCGTGAATCGCCTGCAGCGCGGCGAAGTGGTGCGGAGTCCACGTGGCGACGATCGTGCTGCCGACATCGAGCGGCTCGACGCCGAGTTCGCGGAGGCGGTGCACGAGCGCCGGCGGGGGCGGGGGGCCGAGCGGGATCTGCTGGCGGGTCCGCGGGTCGTAGAAGACGCCGCCGTTCTCGGCGACGATGCAGTTGAACAGGTCGTGCTGGGGGAAGGCCTCGAGAAGGTCGGGGAGCCTGCGGCCGGTGATGAGGATGGCGCGGCGGCCGGACCGGCGGAGGCGCGGCGTCGAGGCGCTCGATCGGCGCGACAGCGGCGGGGGAAGGCCGGCCGGCAGAGGCGACGACGCCGTCGAAGTCGGTCACCAGAGCGAAGTAGCGCACCGCGTCCCCCCCGGAATCCGTTGTCGCTGTTGCCCCGCGTGAGGCGCTGCGGGATCGTAGCCGGAGGGGAGAACGGGGTGTGCCTCGCTGGGGGAGGTATTAACGGCGTTGAACGTGGGCATAGAACGCGGCGGGGAGTTCGCCGACAGCAATCAGCGTCTCAGCGACCGCCACGTCGGTGGGCCGAACCGCACTCACTACACACCGAGGAAGAGCCAACTGGATACCCGCAGACAACACAAAGAGATCGACGTCGCCGACGCTAGCGGACAAAGGCTCGTCGGTCTGCGCCAAGTAGCCACAGCGCTGCGGTGTACGTCAGAACGTCAGCGCCAACCGCAAATAGTTCCAAAGCGTGCCGACAAGGCCAACCGTGAAGAGAACGCCTGTTCCGCCCCATCGAAGACGCATTTGCGGGAGTCTATAGCGGCGAGCAGCTCGACGTGCGTGTGTGTGTCCGCGCCCGCGTGTTAGGACCCCGGGCTCTGCTCGGCCTGCTGGATCATGCTGAGGATGTTCCGGAACTCCTTGATGCTGTGTTCGTCGCCGGGGAGGTTGTCGGTGAACCATCGCAGCGCCGCCTCGATGTCGCGGCGTGCGGCGGCGTACTGCTTGAGGCCGAGCCTGATCCGGGCTCTCCAGGCGTAACGGTTGCACAGACTGCGCTCGTCGCGGGGTGACTGTGCCTCGAACCATTTGATGCTGGCGTCGATGTCCGCCGCGGCCCCGTGGAGGTCGTTGCGGAGCCGCCTGACGTTGGCACGCCAGGCATAACGGAAGGCAAGGTTACGGTCGTCGCGCGGGCGCTGCGCCTCGAACCAGGCGATGCTCCGTTGCAGATCGGCCTCGGCGCTCGCGAGGTCGCCGCGTGCCACGTAGATGGAGTACCGCGTGCAGTAGTAAACCGCCAACGCACGCTCATCCGGTGGCTGCATGGCCTGGGCCGCCGCGATGCACTTCATGATGTCCGCCTCCGCCCCGTCGAAGTCGCCGAGGCCCTGCCGGATCCGCGAGCGCCAGTCGTACCAGGTCCAGCGCCGCGGATCGCCCGCTCCTTCGGATGACTCCGCCCATTGGAGGCTCAGGTCGATGTCGTGCAGGGCGCCGACGAAGTCGCCGCGCTGCTGTCGGATGTTGGCGCGAAGCGCTCGCCAGCCGGCAAGGCGTTCGTCGGCCGGTGGAAGGGACCGCTCCCCCCACGTGACGGCGTCATCGATGTGGCGCAGGGCGGAGTCGAACTGGCCGATGTCGCGCAGGTGCCAGGCGAGTTCGGCCGCGAGGGCCGCGGCCTGTTCCGGCAGATCCAACGAACGTGCGTGGAAGATCACCGACTCGGTGTGGGGCCAGGCCGCGGACCGCGCGGAGGTCCCGGTGTGGACGAGCGCCTCGGCCTCGCGCGTCGAGGGGTAGCGATGAGCGGCGTCGAGGGCCTGGAGCGTGGTCACGAGCGATGGGATGCCCTTCCCATCGGCGTCCTGGGTCTGGATCAACTGCAGCACGCGCTGCACGGGCCTGGAGAGGCTGAGGGTGATCTGCCCGCCGAACCGCTCCATGCGGACGATGGATCTGCTCGCGAGCACCTCGGCGACATGCTCCGCGGATCCGGGAGCGAGTTCCGCCGCCGATTCCAGCAGCGTGAGAGGGATGTTGTCCGGGTCGCACCAGGCGGCGCACCGGAGCAGCGCGAGTTCGGGCCCCTCCGGCAGGTCCGCCCAGGCCGCGCTCAGAACGCAGGCGACCGATCGCGTATCGCTCGACGCGCCGCGCGCCAAGGGGGTCAGGTACAGCGGGTGGTCCGTGGAGATTGCGCCGCCGCACACGGCGCGGGCGAGATCTTCCGGCGACGGCCGCGACGGCCGCCCGAGAAACGCCGCGCAGAGTTCGAGGGCCACATCGCTGCCGTCGGCCTCGGCGATAACCTGCTGGAGCGCCGGATCGTCGGTTGCGTGCCACAGGTCCTCTCGCTTTGAGGTCAGGAACGCGAGGGCTTCCTCCGGGGTCAGCCGCGGCACCGGCTTGGAATAGATCAACTCCGGCGGGAGGTCGCGGCGTTGCGTGGTGACCAGCGTCTTGCACGCGCCCTGCGGGAGGATCGTGGCGAGGAAGTGAGGGTCGGAGACTCCGTCGAGAACGAAGAGGCACTTGGGCCGCAGCGAGAGGTCCGCACGGACCACGCTCGCGAGCGTGCGCAGATCGGCGCCGGGCTCCACATCTCTGCCGAGTTGGTGGACCAGCCGGAAGAGGGTGCTCTCCAACATCGGCGATCTGGCCGGGTCGCCCGCGGGGTGGGCGTCCAGCCACCAGATCTCATTGATGAGACCGGTCGCTTCCGGATCCGCCGGATCGACCTCCGCCGCCAGTGCCCGGGCGATGTCCGTCGTGTTGACGCCGACTTCGCCGACCAGGGCCACGGCCTTTGGACCACCGGGCGAGGTGACCCACGAGCGAAGTTCGGCGCGGAGTTGCTGGCGAGAGCCCAGCAGGCGGTTGGGTGGCGGGGCGACTTGGTGGAGGTTCCCCCGGGAGACCGGGCGCGGAGCAGGGGCCTGATTCAACGCCTGCTCAACCATCCCCTTGGTCTCGCGGACGTCGCGCCGGATGTCTTCGAGGACCGTCATGATCGAGGCGAGCGTTCTTCCGGTCTGGTCGCGCGCGGTCGCGTCGGCGAGGTAGTTGGCGCTCAGGGAGAGCAGGTAGCCGGCGATCGCGGCGAAGACCTTCCCCTTGCCGTCCCGATTGCGGCAGCACTTGAGCCCGAGGTAGCCGAGCAGGGCGCCGAGGGCCATCGTGATGCCGACCAGCGCCCACTGGCGAGCACCCGGGGCGATGGCGTAGAGAGCGAATGACGCGGCCACCGCGAGCGTGCACGCCGTCAGGACCCGCCGCTTGAGGACGGGGTTGTGCTTGTCCAGGCAGAGGTGCCAGAACATCGCCGCGATGCTCGGGGTCCGGCGCTGCAGGAAACGGTAGAGCCACGGCCCCCAGCGCCGCGCCGTCA
>CALAFV010000040.1 GCA_937891445.1 uncultured Phycisphaerales bacterium
GTGGGGCTGGGATGCCGGGGTGCGGCGCGGTACGCTGGGCGGCGGCCCGTTTGAGAGGAGGCGCCGATGCCCGCTGCCGTGCTCGCCGTGATGATGTCGATGGCCGCCGCCGTGCCTGGGGCGGATGTGAACGTGCAACTGAAGGTGGTGCCGAAGGACGCGATGCCGCGGCTCGGGGGGTATGCGCCGCAGCGTCTGCGGCTGACGGACCAGCGGCCGCGGACGCTGAAGAAGGCGCCCGCGGGGTTGAGCGCGCCGCTGTACGGCGTGCTGGAGATGGGGTCGGACGCGAAGCGCGCGTACCACGTCGTGCTGGACGAGCCGGAGGGAGCGCCGCCGCGGCTGTGGGTGGATACGAACGGGAATGGGGACCTGACGGACGATGAGCCGGCGGAGTGGGAGGTCCGGGCGCCGAAGAAGGAAGGGGAGTTCCCGTCGTACCACGGCGGGGCGATGGTGGACCTGGGGACGCGGCGCGACCCGCTGCTGGTGCACGTGGGGATGTACCGGTTCGACAAGGGGGACCCGGCGCGGGGGAGCCTCAAGGATGTGCTGCTGTACTACCGGGATTACGCGACGGAGGGGGAGGTGCGGCTGGGGGGCAAGACGTACAAGGTGATACTGGACGATCAGCGGACGAAGGGGGACTTCCGCGGCGCCGAGGTGGACGCGGCGGGGGACGAGGGGTCGGGGGTGGTCATGAAGATCGACGTGAATGGGAACGGGAAGTTCGATGCGCGGGGGGAGGAGTTCGACGTGCGCCGGCCGTTCAACATCGGGGGGACGACGTACCGGATCACGGGGCTGAACGCGGCGGGGACGCGGATGCGGATCGTGCAGAGCAAGGAGAAGGTGGCGGAGGTGCCGCTGCCGCCGGACCACGCTGTGGGGAAGCCGATCACGGCGTTTGAGGCGAAGACGACCGACGGGAAGACGGTGAAGTTCCCGGGGGACTACAAGGGGAAGGTGGTGCTGCTGGACTTCTGGGCGACGTGGTGCGGGCCGTGCATGGCGGAGATGCCCAATGTCGTGCAGACGTACACGGCGCACCGCGCGGAGGGGTTCGAGGTGCTGGGGGTGTCGCTGGACAACGAGCGGACGCTGGGGTCGATGCCGCGCGTGATGAAGGAGGCGGGGATGACGTGGCCGCAGATCGCCGACGGGAGGGGGTGGGAAGCGGCGGTGGCGCAGTTGTACGTGATCCGGGCGATCCCGGCGACGTTCCTGGTGGACGGGGATACGGGGACGATCCTGGGCATGAATCTGCGCGGCGAGCGGCTGGAGCAGGCGGTGGTGAAGGCGCTGAAGGAGAAGCGGGCGAAGTAGCGGCCGGCACAAACGAGCGGCGCTGCCGGGCGGCGGGCCGCCTTTCAGAGCCGGCCGACGACGCAGACGACCCAGTTGTCGTCGAGTTCGCCGGGGTCGCGGACGGGCTCGGGGGGCTCGCCGGGGGCGGTGGTGAGGCGGGCGTAGACGGCGGTGGAGGTGAAGCCGGCTTCGTGCATGGCGTCGCGGAGTTCGGGGATGGTCCAGAGTCGCCAGCGGTAGGTGAAGGCGGCGGGGAAGTCGGCGGTGATCTCGTCCTTCTCGCGGACGCGGAAGTGGATGGCGTTCTCGACGGTGGCGGTGATCGGGTCGGCGGAGACGTGCTCCCAGGTGTAGGTGACGATCTCGCCGCGGCGGCCGACGTGGGTGCGCTGGGAGGCGACGCCGGTCTTGTAGGCGTTTGAGCCGCCGTAGGTGTCGCAGACGAAGATGCCGCCTCCCCAGCCGCCGCCGCCGCGGGCGAGGCGGGCGTGGGAGCGGCGGAGGTAGTTCAGGAGGGTGGGGCGGTCGAAGATGTAGCCGATGGAGAAGTTGCCGACGAAGACGACGTCGGCGGGGGCGTCCCACAGTTCCGGGTCGATGTGCGGGGGCGGGGCGGGGGTTGTTGCGTCGGCGTGGAGGAGGTGGAGGCGGGAGAGGGGGATGCCGGCGTGGTCGGCCTCGCGGCGGGCGCGGGCGAGGGCGTCGGGGTCGAGGTCGGTGGCGACGGCGCGGGCGTCGTCGCCGCGTTTGAGACCCTCGGCGACCCAGCGGCGGGAGAGGTAGGCGGTGCCGCAGAAGTCCTCGCGGAGCGCGACGGGGTTGTTTCCGTGGAGTTCACGGAGGAAGAGGGCGAGGTGGCGGGGGGACTGGACGCAGAGTTCGTAGAGGTCGTGCTTGTCCATGGGGGCGGCCCCACGGGGGAGGGTTACTGCGCCTGGGTGAGGTGGGCGACGGTGATGGCGTCGGCGGCCTGTTCGGCGGGGATGATGAAGGTGACCAGGTCGCCGGCGTGGAGGCGGGTGGCGCCGGTGGGGACGATGTCGCGGCCGCGGCGGTCGATGGCGACGATGAGGACGCCGCTGGGGAGGCCGGCCTCGCTGATGAGTTTGCCGTCCATGGGGGAGCCGAACTCGATGCTGAGGGCGAGGTGGATGGGCTCGGTGGGGCCCGCGCCGCCGCCGGGGGCGGTCTTGCCGCGGCGGAGGTCTTCGGTGAGGAGGGCCTCGTAGATCGGCTCGTCGCCGAGGGCTTCGGCGACGAGGTAGGCGGTGAGGCAGGCGACGGCGAGGGGGAAGAGGTGCTGGTAGCCGCCGGTCATCTCGAGGATGAGGACGATGCCGGTGAGGGGGGCGCGGACGGAGGCGGTGAAGAAGGCGGCCATGCCGAGGACCGCGCCGACCTCGGCCTGCATGTCGTGGGCGGGGAAGCAGGCGTCCCAGAGGCGGGCGGCGAGGACGCCCAGCAGCGCGCCCATGACGAGCATGGGGGCGAAGATGCCGCCGGGGGCGCCGGAGGCGTAGGAAAGGACGGTGAGGAGGAACTTGCCCACGAGGATGAGTGCGAGGAAGGCGAGGGGGGCGGCGACGAGTTGGCCGGCGAGGAGGGATTGGGCGGTCGCGTGTCCGCCGCCGGCGATCTGGGGGAGGAACCAGACGGCGATCGCGGCCACGGCGCAGGCGATGCCGGGGCGCATCCACCGGGGAACGGAGCGGAGGCGGGCGCCGGCGCGGGCGCTGCGGATCAGCGAGCGGTTGAAGGCGACGCCGATGACGCCGGCGGCCGCGCCGAGCGCGGCGACGGCGGGGAGGGCCAGGAGCGGGAGGCCGCTGTGGAGGGCGATGTGGAAGGAGGGGAGGTCGGAGAGCATGCCGCGGGTGACGATGTCGGCGCAGACGGCGGCGATGAGGGCGCCGCCGTAGGTGAGGGGGGACATCTCGCGGCGGAGTTCCTCGATGACGAAGATGAAGCCGGCCAGCGGCGCGTTGAAGGCGGCGGCGACGCCGGCGCCTGCGCCGCAGGACATCATCTGGCCGGCGGCGCGGTCGCCGAGGCGCAGGATGCGGCTGATGGCCTGGCCGACGGCGGCGCCGATCTGGACGGTGGGGCCTTCGCGTCCGAGGGAGAGGCCGCCGAGGCCGATGCCCAGAACGCCGCCGGCGAACTTGACGGGGAGGAGCCGCCACCAGCGCATGGAGCGGGCGTGGAGAAGGACGGCGTGGACGTGTGGGATGCCGGAGCCGGAACTCTCGGGGCAGAAGCGGACCATGAGGCCGACGACGCACCCGATGATGAAGGCGGCGGGGGCGAGGATGGCCCAGCCCCAGGGGCCGGCGGCGTCGCGGAGGGAGGCGACCAGGTCGTCGCGGAGGTGCTCGGTGGTGTAGAGGCAATAGCCGAAGGCGACGGCGACGAGGCCGGAGACGAAGCCGAGGATGGCGACGCGGGGGAAGAGGCGGAGGCGGGAGTCGTCGCGGACGCGGGGCGCGGGTGAGGGCCGCGGCGTGGAGGCGGGGGCGTGTGCCGGTGTGGTGGGGCTGGTCGTGGGCTCCACGGGGCGGAGTGTAGGGGTGGCGGGGAGGAACTTTGGCGCGGCGGTGTTGGAAGAGAGCGATGATGCCGCTGCGTCGGTGCGTGAGGCGAGGCGGGCTAGCCGCTGATCGTGGCGAGGCAGCGGTCGATGCGGCGGAGGGCGGAGTCGCGGCCGAGGGCGGCGAGGGTGGCGCCGATGCCGGGGCTGACGGTGGAGCCGGTGAGGGCGACGCGGAGGGGCTGGGCGACCTGGCCGGGGCCGACGCCCTTCTGCTGGCAGAAGGTGGCCATGTGGGCGTCGAGCGTCGCGGGGGTCCAGTCGGTGGCGGGGATGTCGCGCAGAGTTGTGGTGAAGTCGCGGAGGAGGTCCAGGCCGCGCGGCGCGTTGTCCTTGCCGGGGGCGAGGAGGACCTTCTTCACGGCGGCTTCGTCGAACGCGTAGCCGTCGTCGGGCGTGAGGGCGAAGGCGGCAGGTTTGAGGGCGTCGCGGAAGGTGCGGGCGCGCGGGCGGACGGCCTCGGCGAGGATGGCGAAGCGGTCGGGGGGGAGGTTGAGCACTTCGGGGGCGTGCTCGGCGCACCAGGCGCGCCAGCGGGCGGCGAAGTCCTCGGGGGAGAGGGCGGCGATGGCGTCCTGGTTGAAGGCCAGGAGTTTGGCGCGGTCGAACTTGGCGCTGGTCTTGCCGATGCGGTCGAGGGAGAAGTGTTCGGCGAGGAACCTGGCGTCGAACTTCTCGAGGTCCTTGCCGTCGGGGAGTTTCATCCCCGGGTTCCAGCCGAGCAGGGCGATGAAGTTGACGATCGCCTCGGGGAGGTAGCCGGCGTCGCGGAAGTCGGCGACCTCGATTTCGGGGAGGGCGACGTTGAAGACGCGGGCGACGGCGGCGGCGACGTCGAGGGAGTCGTTCTCTTTCGCGATGAAGTCGGCGATGAGTTTCTCGTCGAGGCTGAGTTTCTCGGCCAGCGCGGCGGGGGTGAGCGAGGCGTCCTTCTTCATGGCGTCGGCGAGAGCGGCGCGGGCGGCCTTGGCCTTGTCGCGCTTGCTCATCTTGGAGCCGTCCATGTTGGAGATGATGGGCATGTGGGCGTAGACGGGGGTGCGGAAGCCCAGGGCGCGCTGGAGGGCGACGTGGCGCGGGGTGTTGTTGAGGTGCTCCTGGGCGCGCAGGACGTGGGTGATGCCCATGGTCTGGTCGTCGATGACGACGGCGAAGTGGTAGGTGGGGAAGCCGTCGGCCTTGCGGATGACGAAGTCGTCCATCTCGCCGGCGGCGTAGCGGACGTCGCCGAGGACCTCGTCGTGGACGACGATCTCCTCGGCGGGGGCCATGAGGCGGATGACGTGGGGCTCGCCGGCTTTCATGCGGCGGATGCGCTCGTCGGGGGGGATGCTCAGGGCGGCGCGGTCGTAGCGGTAGGTCTGCTTGGCGGCGACGGCGGCCTTGCGCTTGGCTTCGAGTTCTTCGGGGGTTTCGAAGGCGGGGTAGGCCTTGCCCTGCTCGACGAGGCGGTTGATGTAGTCGTTGTAGATGTCGATGCGGCGGGCCTGGAAGAACGGGGCGACGGAGCGCGGGTCGCCGCCGATGGTGCGGCCCTGGTACTGGAGGGTGGGGCCTTCGTCCCAGTCGATGCCGAGCCAGGCGAGGTCCTCCATGATGCCGCGGGCGGCCTCGTCGCTGGAGCGGGCCTGGTCGGTGTCCTCGATGCGGAGGAGGAAGTGGCCGTTGTGGCGGCGGGCGAAGGCCCAGCAGAAGAGGGCGGTGCGGGCGCCGCCGATGTGGAGGTGGCCGGTGGGGGAGGGGGCGAAGCGGGTGACGACGAGGTCGGGGGTGGAGGTCATACGGGCGGAGTGTAGAGGCCGAACAACGACCTTGCGGCACGTGGGGTGGGTGGGTAGGCTGCGCGCGTTTCGACGATGGGACGCGCACGGCACATGTTGTCGCGGCGTGGAGCGGTCAGAGCGCTGGCCGCAATCGTTGCCGCGTGCGCGTGCCTTGGGGCAGCGCCGCCGGCGGCGTCGCCGGGGCAGGAGCGGGCGCCGGCGAGCAAGTTGATCCATCTGCGGATCCGGGGTGACCTGGACTGCATGAAACTTGCGCGCGATGTCTCGAGGGAACTGGCGCGGGCGCGGCCGGATGGGCCTTCGTTCATTGTCGTGGAACTGGACGGGGATCGGTGGCGCGCGGATGTGGTGTGGACCATCGCGCAGGAGATCCGGGCGACGGGGGCGCCGGCCGCGGCGCTGCTGAGCGATCCGCGGGGGAAGCGCGTCGGCACGGGGCAGTTCATGCTCGGCCTGCTGGTGTCGGCGCCGAGGTACTCGGGCGGGTCGGCGTCGGACCCGGCGCCGTGCAGGCTGTTCCTCGCGCCCAAGACGATCGTCGGCCTCGATCCGGGGGAGGACCTTCGGACGCTTGCGCCGGCGACGACGGACTGGGAGACGGTCGATCGCGAACTGCTTGGGGCGGCGTGGCTGGCGCTGAAGGCTCGGGGCGTGGACACGGAACTGGCCGCCGCGTGCCTGACGCCATCGGAGGCGGTATGGGCGGTGGTGGACGATCAGACGGGGCGGCGGCGGCTGACGATCAAGCGGCCGGGGGCGGATGCGGGGGCGGGGCAGGTCGTGGAGATGTCGGCGGCGATGCCGTCGCCGCGGGTAGCGATCGACGGGACGCTCGCGGTGGAACTGGGCGTGGCGGCGACGGCGCGGACGGTCGGGGAGGTGCTGACGTTGTGCGGCGTCGAGTCGCACGGGCGCACGACGATCGTGGTCTCCAGCGGGCTGCGGAGCGCGGAGCGGGAGGTGCACCGGCTGCTCGGGAGCGTGGCGGAGGCGGTAGACCGGGCGGAGCAGACGTTGCGCAACATCCCGTCGTCGTACCGGCGTGACTATCAGATCAAGAAGCAGCGCGCGGGGCAGGAGGCGGGGGCGCTGCTGGAGGAAGCCGCGGCGGCGCTGGTGCGGGCGGAGGGGATTATGGAGGACTATCCGGAACTGCTGCGGACGAATCCGCCGACGCGGACGCACGTGGGGCAGGACATTCGGTCCTTCCGGGAAGAGTGGCGGTATCTGTTTCAGTCGCACCGGGACAGGATCAACAGGCTTGCCGGCCGCGCTCGGGAGT
>CALAFV010000041.1 GCA_937891445.1 uncultured Phycisphaerales bacterium
GTCCGCAACGCGCTGCAGGACGGCATCGCCGGCATCGTGGCTGCGCCCGACGGCGGCGGCGACAGCAGGCGCCAGCGGGCGCTCACGGGGTCAGTCCTCCTCCGTGTCCGCCTCGAGCGCGATGCGGCACGCGGCGAGCATCCCGATCAGCGTCAGGTCCGGCACGATGTGCTCGACGAGGGCGTCGCCATCGAAGAGCAGTGGGGCGTCCCCGCCGGTAGCGACGACGCGCGGGTACGCCTCGTAGTGCTCGGCGTAGCGGTCGATCAGTTCGTGCGCCAGCCCGCGGACGGCGGCGACGACCCCCAGCGTCATCGCCGCGGCCGTCGTCTTGCCCCAGGGCTCGCGGCCCTTGTCCCCCTCGCCGCCGCGTCCCGGCAGGTTCGCCGGCGAGAGCGTCACCTCGGGGAGCGCGGCCGTGTGCTCGTGCAGGGCCCGGAGCATCATCCGCACGCCGGGGGCGATGGCCCCGCCCTGGAAGACGCCGTGGCCGTCCACGAAGTCCACCGTCACCGCCGTCCCCGCGTCGATCACGATGCACGCCTGCTCGCTCCGGGAGAAGGCCCCCAGCGCGTTGAGCAGGCGGTCCTGGCCGACCGTCACGGGGGCGGGGAGCGTGTGCTCGACGGGGATCGGCACGTCCCGCCCCATCCGCAGGGCCGTGCCCGTCACCGGCAGGTCCTTCGCCCCTTCGAGGATCTCCTCCACCTGCCGGGCCACCGGGTCGTTGACCGAGGCGATGATGGCCCGAAGGTCGTCGCTCGCGGCGTCGGCGCTGGCCCGCAGGCGTTCGGGGAGGGTGGCCAGTTCCTCATTGGGCAGGTAGACGGAGGGCTGGAGTTCCCCCGCCGCCGCGATCGCGCAGCGGGTGCGGCTGTTGCCCACGGAGATCAGCAGGAGGTCGCGCATGCGCTCGCTCATCGGGCCACTGTAGTAAGGTTTGCCGCCCGCCAACGGGTTGCTGATCGCCCCTCCGCCTTCCCCGGACCCCGTTGTCCGGTCCCGCACGATAAAGTTCCCCGCTCGGATGGCACGCTGCCGCATCGACACGTCGCTGGAGCGCACCGTCATCGACGGCTTCGCTTTCCCCCTGGGGGTTTACCCGGTGGAGGAGATGACGCCGCGCGAGGGGTACACGGTGTGGTTCGAGCCCGCCGACGACGGCGACAGCATGGGGGGGCTGGAGGGGGTCGGCGAGTCCAGCACCTCGTTCGGCGAGGACGACGAGGACGAAGAGGGGGGCGAGTGGGAGGAGTGGCCGGACCGCTACGTCTTCGACATCGCCATCACGGCCACGCGCGTCGAGCCCCTGTTCCGCGCCCTGTTCGCCCTGCTCCCCGGCCGCATCTTCCCGATCCTGGATGTCCTCGGCCACGACGCCTACCGCGAGGTGGACTCCCTGGTCAGTTACGACCTGATCGGCCAGGAACGGTTTATGGACGCCATCCGGCGTTTCCGGGGCTTCTTCTTTGAGGACGGCCTGGTCGGCTTCGGGGCGATGAGCGAGGAGCCGTTCATCTACATCTTCGTCGATGAGCACAAACTCATCACCGTCCGGGTCGAGACGGCGCTGAAGGAGAAGGTGGAGCAGGTCCTGGCCACCTTCGACCTCCAGCCCGTGGACGAGATCGCCGGGGCCGACTCGGTCGCCCACGAGCACCGCGGCGTCCTGGACGCCCCCCCGGACCGCCCCGACCTGCTCACCCACGAGGAGATCATCGAGGAACTGATCGACGAGTGGAACCTTGTCCTCAATGTTCCACCGGATACCAACAAGGACGAGGAGGGGAACGACCTGGGGATTACGGGGTGGCGGGCGATCGTCCGCTGGGAGCCCCCTCCCCCCCGGGACCCGGAATCGGGGGAGGGCGGTTCATATCGCGAACGGTCCGGGGGCCGGTACTACGCCGAGATCCTCCTCACCGCCGGCTCACTCCGCGCCGCCGAGGATCTTGCGGCCGAGACGATCCGTTCCATGGTCCCGGCCGAGGAACTCGGGCGGGAGGGGGAAGAAGAGGAAACAGGGGGGCGGGAGACCTTTCTTTCCATGGACCGGCTTCGTCCGGAGGATCTTCGGGAAGCGCTCGCCTCGGCGAAGGATGAGTCCGGCTCGACACCGACCCAAGCCCTGCCGGAACCGCCGTTTGATGAAGAGAAGGTCTGGCGTGCCCGGTGGCTTGAGTAGGCGCGATCGGGGGCTGTATCAGGTCGTTGCTCGGGTAGGGCACAAAGGTTTGGATCCGAAATGAGAAGGCGGGCTGGGGATGGGTCCGGGAGTACGTAGCCTCCGGCGGGGGGCGGAGTTGCGTTGACAACCGCCGGGGTGTATCTTCGTCGCCCGTGCCGCGTCCGCAGGGCCGCGGCCGGGCCGTCGCCTCGCGGAATACCCGGGGGGAGGACGCGACCACAGAATGCGCACACACGCATTCGGGCGGCGCGCCGGGACGGTCGGCGGACGGAACCGCTTTGCCTCACGGGGAGTTACCTACCAACATCGGCGGCGCGGGCCGCTCGTGCTCGGCTTGTGATGGAGATCGGCGATGCTGACTGACGGGACTGGTCCGGTGACGCGTGTGATGACGGCGCTCGTGCTCGTGGGTGCCGGCGCACTGACCCCGGCCTGGGCGCTGGCTCAGGCCGCGGGCACGGAGGCCGGGCTTGCTTCGACCGAGGCCACGAGCGCCGCCGCCGCGCCGGCGACCTCGGAGGACGCGATCTCCCGCGCCACGGCGCTCATGCAGCGCGGCCGGCTCATCGAGGCTCGCGACATCGCCGCCGCGGCCCTCCCGCAGGCCCTGGACATGTCCGCCGAGCAGCGCCGCGAGATTGTGGACCTGATCCAGGCGATCGACGCCAAACTCCGCGCGGCCGATCCGGTCGAAGTGACCCTCCAGCGCGCCGAGCACGCCGTGACCACCGGCGACCTGTGCGCCGCCGAGGAGCGGGCGGGGCGGGTTCTTGATCGTCCGGGCCTGAACGACGCTCACAAGGCTCGCGCCGAGGCGGTCATCGCGCAGGTGGCCCAGCGGCGTGCCGAACTCGCGCCGTTCGCCGCCGCCATGGTCGATCAGGCGATCCGCGAGTTCGAGGCCCGGCGCTACGCCGCCGCTAAGGCGCAACTCGCCAGCGTCGTTCGCTCCGGCGTGAAGCTCGAGCCGGCCTACGAGCGGCTGGTTGAGCAGTACCAGATGCGGATCGTGGACCTGGAGCAGAAGCAGGGCTCGCCCTTCAGCGTCGAGCCCGGCGAGGTGACGCTGTCGCTGTTCCAGCCCGGCACGGTCCGCCGCACCGGCGAGAACTCGCAGCCCGCGGGTGAGCCGGGCCAGCCCGAGCAGACCCAGCCGGCGCCGGCGCAGGAGGACCTGATCCAGGCCGCGATGCGCATCGAGGCCGAGCGGATTCTGGCGGAGGCCGACGCCGCGTACGAGACGCAGCGCTACCGGGAGGCGGCCGACAAGTACCGCATGACCCTGGGCCAGAATCGCCGCTACTTCACCGCTGAGCAGATCGCCCGCGCCGAGCAGCGCCTCGCGGATGCGGAGGCGCGCCTGGGCAGCAACGTCGGCGGCGACATCGGCCAGCAGACGATCCGCGACATCTCGCTGATCCGCCAGCGCACGCAGGCGATGTTCGACAACGAGATGGAGCGTGCCCGGCGCGCCCTGGACGCCGGCCAGACGGGCGAAGCCCGCGAACTGGTGGCCCGCGCCCGCCTGACGGTGAAGTCCGGCGAGAGCGCCTTCTCCGAGGCCGAGATGGAGGAGTTCACGCGTCGGATGGATGCGATGAACCTCCAGATCGATCGGACGGCCGAGCAGATCCGCATCCGCGAGCAGGCGGAGCAGGAGCGGCGCGTGGCCGAGCAGGCCCGCATGGCAGAGCAGGCGCAGGCCGCGGAGCGCGACCGGCGGATCAACGAGGCTCTCGACCGGATCCGCGCCCTGCAGCGCGAGCAGAAGTACGAGGAGGCCCTGCAGGTCGTCGAGCAGGTCCTGTTCCTGGACAAGAACAACCCCGCCGGCCTGCTGCTCCGCGACGCGCTGAGCGACATCATCATCTACCAGCGCTTCAACGACATTCAGCGGCTCAAGGGCTTCCGGCACGCCGGGCACACCCTCGACAACACGGAGGCGATGCTGCCCCCCGGCGGGCTGTACGAGTACCCGCGTGACTGGCCGGCCAAGAGCTTCCTGCGCGGCGAACTGGCGGCGTACACCGAGAGCCCCGAGGACCGCCGCGTCCTGGCCGAGATCGACAACAAGCGCATCCCGATCGACTTCAACGACAACACGCTCGCGGACGTGATCTCCTTCTTCCAGACCGTCACGCAACTCGACATCGACGTGGACTGGGACAGCCTCCAGGAGATCGGCGTCGAGCGCGAGTCGCTGGTGACGCTCAAACTGACCAACGTCCCGGTCCGGGTGGCGCTGGAGCGCGTGCTGGAGAAGGTCAGCCGCGACCAGTTCAGCCGCGCGAGCTGGGCGGTGAACCACGGCGTGCTGGTGATCGCCGCCAAGGAGCAACTGGACCGGCAGACGACGCTGGTGATCTACAACATCACCGACCTGCTGCTGAAGATTCCGAACTTCTACGATGCGCCGCAGATCGACCTGCAGGGCGTGCTCCAGCAGTCGCAGGGCGGCGGCGGCGGCCAGAGCCCCTTCACCAACATCAACCAGGATCAGGAAGACGAGGCCCAGCGCGAGCAGGAGCGCCAGGAGCGCATCGAAGAGATCATCGACATCATCCAGAACAACGTCGATTACGACGGCTGGCGCGACAACGGCGGCGAGGTCGGCACGGTGCAGGAGCTCAACGGCTCGCTGATCATCCGCAACACGCCGCGCAACCACGCCGAGATCAGCGGCCTGCTCGCCAAGCTCCGCGAGATCCGCTCGATGCAGATCAACGTGGAGACCAAGTTCCTCCTGGTCAACCAGGACTGGTTCGAGCAGATCGGTTTCGACCTGGACCTGGTCATCAACTCCAACAACAACCAGGTCCGCGCGCTGCGGGCGAATGACCCGACTTTCCAGGCCGGCGACCTGTTCGACTTCTCCTCCACCGGCCCCGGCGGTCAGCGCGGCCTGCTCCGCAGCGTCACCTCCGGCGGCGCACAGGAGCCTACGACGGGGCAGCCCGAGTTCCTTACGCAGGGCGTCCCCAACCCGCGCTCCTGGTCGCCCATTGGCGCCGGCCAGAACTCTCTCGGTCTGGCGGCCGGCCTGGCCAGCGGCAACGACTTCGCCACCAGCATTCTCCAGTCGGCCCCGGCCCTGGGCATCGCCGGTCAGTTCCTCGACGACATCCAGGTGGACTTCCTGATCGTCGCCACCCAGGCCGACCGGCGCGCGGTCCAGCTCACCGCCCCGCGCATGACCTTCACCAACGGCCAGGTCGCCAACATCTTCGTGGTCACGCAGCAGGCCTTCGTCTCCGACCTGGAGCCGGTGGTCGGCGACTCGGCCGTCGGCTTCGACCCCGAGGTCTCGGTGGCCTCCGAGGGTGTGACGATGAGCGTCGAGGGCGTGATCTCCGCCGACCGGCGCTACGTCACGATGACGATCGACGCGGGCGTCAGCCGCATCGACGGTTTCGGCCGCGAGCCGGTGACCGCGGTCGCCGGCGGCCAGCTGGTCAACTCCGCCGACACGCAGTCGTTCATCCAGCTCCCGACGATCACCGTCACCCGCGTCCGCACGACCGTCACGGTTCCGGACGAGGGCACGATCCTGCTGGGCGGTCAGCGCCTGGTGACGGAACTGGAGATCGAGACCGGCGTCCCCGTGCTCTCCAAGATCCCGATCATCAACCGCTTCTTCACCAACCGCATCGACAGCAAGGAAGAGCAGACGCTGCTGATCCTCCTCAAGCCGACGATCATCATCATGGCTGAGGAGGAGGAGCGGGCCTTCCCGGGTCTGGCCGACCAGCTCCGCACCGGCCTTGGGCGCTGAGCGCGGCCGCCGTTTCTGATGTCTTCTCCACGACGCCCGGCCGGGCCGCTCCCTCGCG
>CALAFV010000042.1 GCA_937891445.1 uncultured Phycisphaerales bacterium
CGATCGCATCCGGCCGCTGCGCCAGCACGTCCTCCGCGTCCATCACGATGTACGCCGCGCCCTGCGTGACCGCCGGCGTCCCCCCGATCCGACGCAGCACATCATCGTGGTACGACCCCGGCCCGATCACCCCCGGCGGGCTCACCGCGTCCAGCAGCATCACCCGCCCCGCCCGCGAGAGATCAACCCCCTCGCGCCGCCGCAGCGCCCCGTCGAACGCCGCCAGCGCCTCTTCCCCTTCCTCTCCCGCGCCGAACATCGCCACCAGGTCCGCCGCCGCGCTGCGCACCTCCTCCAGCGACAGCGGGTTCATCGACCGCACCTCCCACCCGTGCCGCCCCGCCATCTCCGTCAGCCGCGCCGGCAGTTCCCGCTGCCCCCACTGCACGAGAATGTGCGTCGGCCGAACCGCCAGCAGCCGCTCGTAGTCGATCCCGCTCTGGTCCCCGCACACCGGCAGCCCCGGGTCGCTCCACGCATCAAACCCGTGCCGCCCGACGAGCAACTCCCCGAGCCCCAGGTCCCGCATCGTCACCGCCAGCCCCGGCGACAGCACGACAACCCGCGCCCGCGCCTCGTCTCCCCCGCCCGTCCCCTCCGCTCCTGCCCCAACCGCCGCCACCGGCGCGCTCCGATCGCACCCCGCCCCCACGACGAGGCCCACCAGAACCGCCAGCACGATGCTCAGAAAACGCACCACGCAGCGATCCTATGACCGCTCTCCTTGTTTCCTCTTTCCTGTCTCCTTCCTCCTCAGAACAGATACCCCAACACCCAATACACAATCAGAAACACCACGATCATCCCGATGATCCCCCCGCCCCATTTCCACGCCGCCAGCCCGGCGAGCCCGCCCCGGATCAGTCTGCTCATGGACCCGTCCCCCGGCTCGGCCCGGTCCGGCCGGCCCGGGCCCGCCCCAGACTGCCCTACGCCGATGAGCGCCGGATGAACCGCTACCGGCCCCGCTTCCTCACCGCCCGCAACCCCGCCTCCAGCACCGGGTCCGACGCCGCCAACTCATCCGGCCGCACCCGCACCCCGATATCCGGCGTTACGCCCACCCCCTCCAGCGCCACCCCATCGGGCCGGAAGTCCTGCCACGACGGCAGCAGCACCGTCACCCCGTTCCCCAGGTCCACAGGTTTGTGGTTGCCCGAACTCCCGTACGTGTGCTCCCCCACGAGCGTCACCCGCGGCGAGGTCCGCATCATCAGGATGAACGACTCGTTGCTGCTCATGCACGACGGCCCGATCAGCACCGCCACCGGCCCGCCGTAGCGCTCCCCCTCCTCCGCCGGCTCGATCACCCGGTCCAGCATCGGCCCCCACCCTTCCGGCGCACCCGGATCGCGGTACCGGTTCCGCGAATACACCGCCGGCTCATCGACGAACAGCGACGCCACCGCTTGCGCCGTCAACTCATCCCCGCCCCCGTTGGGCCGCACGTCCACGATCATCCCCGGCGCATCGCGGTGCTCGCGGATGAACGCCAGCGCCGGCTCCACTTCGCTGCGGTCCCCCGGCCACGCGGCGATCATGAGGTACGCCACGCCGTCCTCGAACACGCCCGTGGCCACGACGCCCCCCCGCCACGTCCACCCCGGCACGAGCCGCGCCAGCGTCCGCACATCGCAGTTCGGCGCCTGCATCGGCGCAAACGTCGCCATGCGCGCCCCGGTCACCCCGCCAACCGCCACCGACACGTGCACGTCCCGCGCTTCCGCCAGCACCTCCGCCGCCACGCGCGCGAACGCCCCGGGCGCTTTGGCTGCCTCCAGCCGCTCCGCCGCCTTCGCCAGTTCCGCCTCCCAGTCCACCGCCCGCACATCCCGGTGCGAGTACCGCTCCAGCAGCGCCGACCGCAGCGCATCCACCGCCGCCCGGTTCTGCTCCGCCGTCAGCGCCATCGTCTCCGCCGAGGCCGAGTCCGCCGCCGTCGTGAACACCAGCGGCGTGATCCGCGCCGTCTCCCCCTTCGCGCTGCGGAATCCCCGCGCCGCGGGGCAGTTGATGCTCAGTTCATATCTGTGCGACGGCTCGAGTGTCACCGGCACCACCAGCACCCGCGCCGACTCCCACCGGACCTCTCCCGCGATCTCCGGGAACGTCGGCCCCCCGCCGCAGATCGACCGCCCGCCGGGGTTCATGTCCTGGTCGAACTCGATGCGGATCTCCCCCAGCGCCGGGTCAACCGCCATCTCTCCGAACTCCGGCGTCATCGACACCACCCGCGGCGGCTCGGCCACCGCCCCTCCGGCGATCAGCCCGACCGTCACCACCGCCGCGACGCTCACGATGGCCCGCATGCGCGTTCCTCCTGTTATGCCGGATGTACCGCCACGTCGAGCGCCGGTGGCCCTTCCAGACAGGCCCGCCACGCTCTCACCCATGAATTTGGACGCCCATCGCGCCCCGGCCTCACACCCCTCCTACGATCTTCCGATCGCCGGTAGTTCCCAGACGGTCGTTCCGGGTGCCTGCTGGCAGCGGCCCAACCCCGACTCGCGAGCGCAACGTGCGCCGTGCAGGGGTGGGGGTTGGGGGGGGGAGGGCCGCTACTCACCCACCAGAACGGCCTGATCCGCCCTTCGGAGAACCTCCGGCACATGCAGTTCACAGACCTTCGTCTTTCCCAGCCCATCCTGCGCGCCATCGAGCAGGAGGGGTACTCAACCCCCACGCCCATTCAGCGCCAGGCCATCCCCCCGGCTCTCGACGGCCGCGATGTCCTCGGCTGCGCCCAGACCGGCACCGGCAAGACCGCCGCCTTCGCCCTCCCGATCCTCCAGCGGCTCTCCGCCGCCGCGCCCGACAAGTCCCACCGCGGCCCGCGCCGCCCCCGCGCGCTGGTCCTCTCCCCGACGCGCGAACTCGCTCTTCAGATCGCCGACTCCTTCGGCGCTTACGGCCGCGAACTCTGCCTCGATGTCGCCGCCATCTTCGGCGGCGTCAGCCAGATCCACCAGGAGAAGGCCCTCCGCCGCGGCGTGGACATCATCGTCGCCACCCCCGGCCGGTTGCTGGACCTCATGGACCAGCGCCTCGTCGATCTCTCCAGGATCGAGGTCTTCGTCCTCGACGAGGCCGACCGCATGCTCGACATGGGCTTCATCGATCCCATCCGCCGCATCGCCTCGGTGCTCCCGCCAGCGGGCCAGCGCCAGACGCTCCTCTTCTCCGCGACGATGCCCGCGACGATCGTCAAACTCGCCCACTCGCTCCTGCGCGACCCCGTGAAGGTCGCCGTTGACCCCGTCTCCTCCGCGGCCCCGAAGATCGATCAGGCCGTTTACATGGTGGACCGCAAGTCCAAGCAGGACCTCCTCGAGCACCTCATCGAGGAGCACGCCGCCGCCAAGGTCATCGTCTTCACCCGCACCAAGCACGGCGCCGACAAGGTCGGCCGCAGGCTCATGCAGGCCGGCATCAGCGCCGAGACCATCCACGGCAACAAGTCGCAGAACCAGCGCCAGCGCGCCCTGGGCCGCTTCAGCGTCGGCAAGGCCCGCGTCCTGGTCGCCACCGACGTCGCCGCCCGCGGCCTCGACGTGGACGACATCACCCACGTCGTGAACTTCGACCTCCCCGTTGAGCCCGAGGCCTACGTGCACCGCATCGGCCGCACCGGCCGCGCGGGCGCGGCCGGCGTCGCCATCTCCTTCTGCGACCACGACGAGCGCCCCCTGCTCCGCGACATCGAGCGCCTCACCGGCCGCAAGATCGAGGTCCGCCTCCCCGTCGGCGAGGTCAAGCGCCGCCGCCCGGTCGAGGTCCCCGCCGTCGCCGCCGAACCGGCGCTCGCCGGCGCGGCTCCTC
>CALAFV010000043.1 GCA_937891445.1 uncultured Phycisphaerales bacterium
GGCCGTCGTGCTGACCAGCCCGGAACTGAAGGGCAAACTGACGGGCATGTCGTTCCGCGTGCCGACGGCGGACGTGTCGTGCGTGGACCTGACGTTCCGCACGAGCAAGCCGACGAAACTCGCGGACATCAACGCCGCGATGAAGGCGGCCAGCGAGGGGGCGATGAAGGGCGTGCTGGGGTACACCGAGGAAGAGGTCGTCTCCAGCGACTTCGTCGGCGACCGGCGCAGTTCGATCTTCGACGCCGGCGCCGGGATCGAACTCAACGACCGCTTCTTCAAGGTCGTCGCGTGGTACGACAACGAGGCCGGCTATGCGGCCCGGTGCGTGGACATGCTGGCGATGATGGGGGCGAAGGACGGCGTGAAGTAAGGCCGATCGAAAGGCCGGCGAGCGCGGGGGACGCTGTGGACGTTTCGCGGCCCGTCCGTGGGGGCAGGACGGACGCGTGTCGGCGTTGGTGGACGCCGAGGAAAGTGAGGCCGCCGGCCTTGCTCGCGGCCTGCATCGGGCGCGGCGCATCCGTGGCCGCGGCCTGCCAGGAGGGGCCGGGCGTAAAATGCGCCCGGGGTCCGTTGATGGAGGTCCGTCATGCCGTACTACACCAAACTCGGCCAACTCCCCAAGAAGCGCCACGTGCAGTTCCGGCGCCCGGACGGGAAGTTGTACTCGGAGGAGGTCTTCGGGACCGAGGGGTTCGTCGGCCCGACGAGCACGCTGTACCACATCAACCCCCCCACCCAGGTCCACGGGTGGAAGCCGCTGTACTCGACCAAGCCCGAGTACGTCGAGACCGAGATCATGCGGATGCGGCACGTGCGGTCCGGGCCGATGAAGCCCAAGGGGGACCCGATCACGGGCCGCGTCGTGCTCTTCGGCAACGCGGATTGCGAGATGTCGGTGTGCAATCCGCTGGAGCCGATGAACTACCACTACAAGAACGGGCAGGGGGACGAGTGCATCTTCATCCACTTCGGCTCGGGGACGTGCTACACGATGTTCGGCACGCTCAAGTTCGGGCCCAAGGACTACATCATCATCCCGAAGGGGTGCATCTACCGGATGGAGTTCGAGCCGCTCAAGAACGAGCGGGGCGTCATCGATCCGGACATGCCGTACGGCAAGTTCCTCGTCATCGAGACGGTGAACGGGTCGCACATCGGCCCGCCGCCGCGGTACGTGAGCAAGCAGAGCGCCCAGTTCCTGGAGCACGCGCCGTACTGCGAGCGCGACCTGCGGATCCCGGAGTTGCCGCTGACCTTCCACGAGGCGGGTGAGTTCGAGGTCCGGATCAAGGCGCGGGACTACATCCAGTCGTACATCTACGACTACCACCCGCTGGACGTCGTCGGGTGGGACGGGTGCTACTACCCGTACATCTTCAACATCGACGACTTCGCGCCGATCACGGGCAAACTGCACATGCCCCCGCCGATCCACCAGACGTTCGAGGCGCACAACTTCGTGATCTGCTCGTTCTGCCCGCGGATGCTGGACTGGCACCCGGAGGCGATCAAGGTCCCGTATAACCACTCGAACATCGACTCCGACGAGGTGCTGTACTACGTCGAAGGGAACTTCGGCAGCCGCAAAGGGATCGAGGTCGGGTCGCTGACGATGCACCCGCAGGGGATTCCCCACGGCCCGCACCCCGGGACGATCGAGGCGTCGCTGGACGCGACGTACACGGCGGAACTGGCGGTCATGTGCGACACGTTCCGGCCGCTGTACGTGACCAAGGCCGCCCTGGAACTTGACGACCCGAACTACCCGGCGAGTTGGCAGGGGGAGCACTTCCCGAAGCTGGCCAGCGGGGCCCTGAAGCTCAACGGCGCCCCCGCCCACGGCAACGGGACGCCGGCGGCGGACAAGTCCGCGGCGAACGTGTGGGCCCCATAACCGGGCAGAGAGGGGTGCAAACGGCGGCTTGATCCCCCGGCCGGGGGATGCGGCTTGACCGCCCCGACATCGTGGCCGATAGGGACGAGGCGATGCGCCGCAATGGCGCGGCGGTCGCTCGAACCCCGGCGCGATGACGACTCCTCAGACGCAGACCGAAACCGGCACGCCAGGGCAGGCCTCCCCGGCCGCGAGCCGCACCATGCGCCGCGGCTGGAGCGTGGAACTGGTCGGGATGTCGTGTGCGCTGCTGACGCTCGCGACGGTGGGCGCGGCGCTGGTGTGGACCAACCGCGAGGCCGGCCGCCTGGCGATCGCCGGGGAGCGCAGCGCGGTGCAGATGGCGGCGCGGACGCTGGCGCCGGCCGCGGCGGCGCTGGTGCAGCGGAACGACCTGACGGGGCTTCAGTCGCTGGTGCGCGACGCGGCCGCGGCGGCGGGCGATGGGCGAGAGATCGCCGTGATGCTGCCGGACGGCGCGGTGCTGGCGCACTCCGATCCCAAGCGGGTGACGGTGCTGGAACTGCCGGACTCGTGGGGAGCGCCGAAGGTTGCGGGATCGGGGCCGCTCGCGGAGCCGCCGGGGATGGTGCTGGCGCAGCACGAGGCCCAGGTGAGCGGCCGCGGGCCGGTGCTGGTCGAGGTGACGGCGCGGCAGAGCGGCGGGTTTGTGAACGAGGCGGCGACGGGCCTGATCGCGATCGGCGTGGTCGGGATCGGGCTGTGCCTGGTGCTGCTGCAGCGGGCGAGCGTGGTCGTGCGGCCGCTGCGGGCGATTCAGGAGGCGCTGCGAGAGGCGGCGGCCGGTGAGCAGACGCAGGCGGCGCTGGCGGTGAGCCCGCGCTGGGGCGCCGAGGCGGCGGCGTGGAACGCGCTGCTCGCGGAGCGCGAGGAACTGCGTGCGCAGGCGACGGAGCGGACGATCGAGCACGCGGCGGCGGCGGGGCGGCCGGGTGAGGGGCTGATCGAGGGCTCGTGCGACGCGCTGCCGCACGGCGTGATCGTGATGGACGGGGCCGGGGTAATCCGTTACGCCAACGGCGCGGCGGCGGTCGTGCTGGGGTGCAAGCGGGCGGAGGTGGTGGGCAAGCCGTGCGCGGAGGTTCTGCACGACGAGCGCGTCGCGGCGCTGGCCAAGCAGGTGGCGCAAGATGGGTCGCGACGGCGTGGGAGCGTCGAGGTCGAGCACGGCAGCGGGGAAGAGCGGAGCGTCGTGAAGTACACGTGCTGCCGCGTGACGCCGGACGGGGAAGAGGGGAAGGTCGGCGTCGGCGGCGGGGCGGTGATGCTGATCGAGGACCTGACGCAGCAGCGCGTGGCGGACCGGGCCCGCGAGGCGTTCGTGACCAACGCGACGCACGAACTGCGGACACCGCTGACGAACATCCGGCTGTACGTGGAGACCCTGCTGGAGGACGAGTCGGGGGACCCGCAACTCCAGGGCAAGTGCATCAACGTGATCAACCAGGAGGCCCGGCGGCTGGAGCGGATGGTCAGCGACATGCTGTCGGTCGCGGAGATCGAGGCGGGGAGCCTGAAACTCCGCGAGGGGGACGTGCGGCTGGAGACGCTGTTCGAGGAACTCAAGTCGGACTACGCGGCGGCGGCGACGGAGAAGGAGATCACGCTCACGTTCGATCTGCCGCCGAAACTGCCGGTGCTGCGCGGCGACCGCGACAAGGTCGCGATGGCGCTGCACAACCTGATCGGCAACGCGCTGAAGTACACGCCGGCGGGGGGCGAGGTGACGGTGTCGCTAGAGGAGTCGGCGACGTCGGCGGTGATCCGCGTGAAGGACAACGGGATCGGGATCGCGCCGGAGGAGACCGAGCGGGTCTTCGACAAGTTCTACCGCTCGCGCGACAAGCGCGTGGGGCGGATCACGGGGACGGGGCTGGGGCTGGCGCTGGCGCGCGAGGTGGCGCGCCTGCACGGCGGGGACATCACGGTCGAGAGCCAACTCGACCGCGGGAGCACGTTCACCATGGTGCTGCCGCTCGGGGCGCAGGGCGCCGGCGCGCCCGCGGCCGCGGCGGCGGCGCCGGTTGCAAAGGCGGCGTGATCGGCCATGGAGATCCGTGAGCAGCGGTACGGCGCCGTGACGGTCGTGAAGCCCATCGGACCGCTGGTCCAGGGGGACGCGGCGACGTTCTCGCAGCGTTTCGGGCAGGCGGTGACGCGGAGCCTGGGGCGGGTGGTGCTGGACGCGTCCGCGATGCCGTTCGTGGACAGCGGCGGGCTGGAGGCGCTGGTCGAGGCGTCGGAGCAACTGGGCGAAAGCGGGCACAGCCTGAAACTGTGCGGCGCAAGCGAGACGCTGCGCGAGGTGCTGGACCTGACGGAACTGGGCTCCCTGTTCGAGTACTACGCGGACGTGCAGGACGCGACGAGGAGCTTCCTGTGACCCCCTCTTCCTCCCCCACTCCCACGCCCCGAACCCCGGAGACGCCGGGCCAGCGGCCGGAGGAACCGGCACTGGCCGGACCGGCGCAGGCGGGCTCACCGGGGCCGGATGGCTTGGCGCCGGCCGGCGGGGCCGTGCGGCGGCACGTCCGCGTCGGTGAGGCGCTGGTCGAGGATGGGGTGCTGTCGCGTGAGCAACTCGAACGGGCACTTCAGGCGCAGCGCGGCAGCGGGCAGATGCTCGGCGAGATGCTCGTCGAGCAGGGGATCGTGCAGCCGTCGGTGCTGGTACGTGCGCTGGCACGGCGGCTGGGGGTCAAGGGGTGCCACCTGCGCCACGGTCTGATCGACCCGGCGCTGCTCAAACTCGTCGGGGCGGAGGAGGCCGAGCGGCTGAAGGTCATCCCGATGTTCAAGGTGCGCGACACCCTGACGGTGGCGATGGCCGAGCCGCAGAGCCTGCCGACGATCGACCGGCTGGCGCGGCTGACGGGGTGCAAGATCCGGCCGGTGCTGGCGCTGAAGGCCAACGTCCTGGAGTACGTGAAGAAGTACGCCACGGGCGACGTGGACGTGGAGGCGTTCCTCACGTCGCTGGCGGACTCGGACGTGGAGGTCGTCGAGCGCGAGCAGGTGGACGAGGGCCCGACCACCGACCTTGACAAGATGGTGGCGGGGAGCCCGATCGTGAACCTCGTCAACGTCGCATTGCTGACGGCGGTGAAGGACGGGGCGAGCGACATCCACATCGAGCCGGACAAGAAGGGGACGCGGATCCGCTACCGGCTGGACGGCGTGCTGCGGGACCTGATGAAGCCGCCGCCGGGGATGCACGCGGCGATCGTCAGCCGCGTGAAGGTCATCGGGAAGATGGACATCGCCG
>CALAFV010000044.1 GCA_937891445.1 uncultured Phycisphaerales bacterium
GGGTGCCGGTCCCACGTCCGTGGGGAGATCGGAGCGCTTCTTGTACAATTCCCGCCGGCCGGGGTGCGGGCGGCGGGAAGCGGGCCAGGTTGGGAAAAAGCCCGTGCCACGGCGGGGCGTGCCACGGGAGCGAGCGGCGGCGGGCGGGGCGGGGGCCTCGCGGCGGGCCGTGGGGGGCGGAGTTGCGTCCATGTGGGGCGCGCGAAGAGCCATGCCGGCCGCTCCACGAGCCATGCGGGGCCGGCCGCGAGCCATGTTGGGGCGTCCAAGAGCCATGTTGGACGCTCCAGGAGCCATGTTGGAGCCTCCACGAGCCATGTTGGAGCCTCCAAGAGCCATGCGAATTGCTCCGCGCGCGAGGCCCGAGCGAGCAGAGCCTCTCTCGAGTTCGCGATCGGAATCCGAAAATGGGCCTCCGGCCTCCCCGGAACGGGTGAGACGGAAGGGGGCGGCCGCGCAAGAACGGGCGGATGAGTCGCTGGAACGGGGGGAGGGGGGGACGGCAAGGGGAGGAGTAAGGAGACACGCCCGCCGGGCGAGGCCGGCCGTCGGCGGAGCGCCGCCCCGATGTGGAGCCACCGAAACAGGTGATCCGGCGGCACTGCTCTCACCCATTTCTGGGTACGGCGGCAGGCTTGCTCGCGGCCCGATTCAAGCGGGGCCGGCGCGGAGCCGACCACTTGGCCGTCAGCGCCCGGGGGGACGCAGGCGTCTCCACAGTGGTGGGTGCGGCGGACCGGCGACGCCCCTTTCGGCCCCCCGGCTCCGCTCTCCCGCCCGCCGCGTCCTCCCTCACGCGTCCGCCCGGCTCCCGCGGGGCGCGCGGGGCGGGGCACAGCACAAGGAGATCCGATATGCCGCCGATCATCCCCTCACGCCTCCAGGACCAGCTCGACTTCTTCGAGCAGCACGCGCCCGTCTGGGTCGCCAACGCCGAGCAGATCGGCCTGACGACCGACCAGGCGACCGCGTTCGAGACCCTCGCGACCAATGCGCGGTCGTCGTACAACGCCAAACTCTCGGCCGAGAGCGCCGCGCGCATCGCCAACGTCCAGATGCGCGAGAAGGTCGCCGAGACGCGGCGGATGGCCTCCACGCTCATCCGCACCATCAAGGCCTTCGCCGAGGCGAGCCAGAACCCGCAGGAGATCTACAACCTCGCCCAGATCCCGGCTCCCCAGTCCCCCAAGCCGGCCCCGCCGCCCGCCAAGCCCACGGACCTGTCCGTCGAACTGGAGCCCACCACGGGGGCGCTGCGGCTGCGCTGGAAGGCCGCCAACCCGCCGGGCACCACGGGCACGAGTTACATCATCCGCCGTCGCACCAGCCCGACGGCCGAGTTCCAGTTCGTCGGCGCCACCGGGACCAAGAGTTTCGTGGACTCGACGTTCTTCGCCGGACCCGACAGCGTGCAGTACACCGTGCAGGGGCAGCGCGCCGACAGCGCCGGGCCGCTGAGCGACATCTTCACCATCAACTTCGGCCGCGCCCCCGGCGGCGGCTTCGTGGCGACCGTCACCAGCGAGCCCAGCGACGAGCAGACGCCCGTCGCGCCGAAACTCGCGGCATAGCCCCCCCCTCCCCCCCCAACACACCATCGTTTCCGATGCTGAACGCGCGGCCCGGGGATTGCGGTCCCCGGGCCTTTCTTGTTCGCCTGCGGCCGAGCACGACAACGGGGGGAGGAGGCGACGCGGCCCGAAAGCCTCCGCCGCGGGAACCTACGCTCCCGCGTGGCCGCCGAGCCGGTGCATCCGTACGTCTCGCGCGGGGGGGTGAAGTTGCGCCACGCGCTGGATGAGTTCGGCGTCGATGTCGCGGGGCTCGTGTGCGCGGACCTGGGGTGCTCGACGGGGGGGTTCACCGACTGCCTGCTGCAGGCCGGGGCGCGGCATGTGTACGCGGTGGACACGGGGTACGGGGTGCTGGCGTGGAAACTGCGGCAGGACCCGCGCGTGACGGTCATCGAGCGGGCCAACGCGCTGCACACCCGGCCGCGGGAGCGCGTGGACCTGGTCACGATCGACCTGGGGTGGACGCCGCAGCGGCTGTGCATCCCCGCGGCGCTGCGGTGGCTCGCTGAGGACGGCAGGATCATCACCCTCATCAAGCCGCACTACGAGGCGGAGAAGATGGAAGGGGCAAAGGTCGCCCGCGGCGGCGTGCTGAGCGAAGAGGAAGCGGCACGCATCACGGACACGGTCCTGAGCCAGATGCCCGACCTGGGCGTCCGCGTGCTGGGCGTGACGAAGTCGCCGATCCTCGGGAGCAAGGGGGCGTCAAGGGGGAACGTGGAGTATCTGGCGTTGGTGGAGAGAGGCATTAGGCATTAGGCATTAGGCATTAGGCATTAGGCATTAGGCATTAGGCAT
>CALAFV010000045.1 GCA_937891445.1 uncultured Phycisphaerales bacterium
CCCGATGTTCTCACCCCACGCATAGCCGCGTAGCCGCCCGGCCGCGCGATCGACGCGGGCCTGCTGCCCGCTGGCGCCCAGCGCCGCGCGGGTATCGAAGTTGATCCAACCGACGTTCTCCCCCCAGGCCAGGCCGAACAGATCGCCGTTGGCGGCGATGTTCACGCCCGTGTCCTCGCCCACGGTGTTGCCGTACCCCGCGGGCGTCCCCGGGGTCCCATCCCCGACGTTGATCCACCCGATGTTCTCGCTCCAGATGAACCCGGAGAGGAACGCGCCGTGGAACCGCACCCCCTGCGCCCCGCCGCCCGCGTCGCGCCAGTTGAGCCAGCCGGTGTTCTCCTGCCAGCAGAACTTGTGCGCGTCGGGAACGTCGGATTGCGCAAGCGCGGGCGTCACGATAGCGGATGCGAGAGCCGCGACGGCGAGGAGTCTGAGGGATCGCATGGCGGGCCTCCTGTTGAGCAAATCCGTTGGAGGGCTCGCCGTCGCGGCCGTCCCGCGGCCGACGCAGCGATGCCCGAGCGACGCGAGCCCCGTGGACCGCGCGAGTTGACCGGGCTCAGTGGGCGAAGTTCGCCCACGGATTCGAGTTGTTGAAGCCGACCCCGGGGGTGACCACCATCGCGGCGACGTTGTTGCCATTCTCCCCCTGGATACGCTGCGGGTTGAACGAGAAACTGTTGCGCACCACGAGGTTGCCGCTGGTGACCATCAGGATGCCGATGCCGTTGCCCACCAGGCTGTTCGAGTCGGCGCGGTTCCCCTGACCGGTGAACCGGACCCCCGCGCCGGGCGGGTCCGACCGCTGGTTCTGCTGCACCAGGCACGCCATCACCGTGGACATCGAGTTGACGTTGATGCCGTCGCCGTGGTTGCCGCGGGCCGTGCAGCCGCTGACCAGCGCCGAGGCGCCCTGCGTCTTGAGCCCGAAGTACGTGTTCCCCGTGAACGTGCACGAGGTGATGGTCGCCGCGCTGTTCGCCAGCACGCCCCCGGCGAGGTTGCCGGAGAACGTCGAGCCGCTCAGCGTCAGGTTGTCCTCGGCGCGCAGGCCCACCCCGACGTTGGAGGTCGCCATGCACCCGGAGACGACCATCGAACTGCCCAGCAGAAAGCCGTCGCCCCCGTTGTGCCCGGAGATGCACCCCGCGACCACGCTGTTGTGCCCGGTGCGGAAGCCGTCGATCCCGTTCGAGGACGACTTGCACCGCTCCACGATCGAGTCATTGTTCGTGAAGATGCCGTAGTCGGCGTTCTGCCACGCTTCGCACTCGATGACCATCGCGCCCCACCCCGCGCTCAGCCCGCTCTTGCCGCTCCCGCTGACGCGCAGCCGCTCCAGGCGCACGTGCGTGGAGGTGCCTGCCTCGATCGACGTCTGCGGCCACCCCGTCAGGATGCCGTCGCCGATGGTGATCTCAGACCGGCTCATGATGTGGATGCCGTGAAGGGCGCCCTCGACGCCGCGGACCGTGAAGCCGCACAGGTCCAGCGTGACGCGGTCGCTCGTGATCCGGATCGCGCTCTTGCCGCTGACGCCGACGATGTCGCCCGTCAGGTAATACGACCCGGGCTGGCTGATGATGTGCTGCGTGGTGGCGTCGCCCGGGAGGGACTGCACCGGGCGGCGGGGCTGCACTTCCGAGAGCGTCTTGTACGTGGGACCGACGGGGCCGGCCGGCGGGTTGACCGGCCCGCCGTAGGCCGCCGCGGCGAGGCCGCCGAGCCCGATCACGAGCCAGGTCCGGACGAAAGCGCGCACGATCATCGGGTTCTCCTTCGCGGCCGCGGGCCGGCGCAAGCGACCGCGGCGTAGGTTCGGGCTACGGTGTCGGGGCAATGCCGCGATCTCAGCGCCGTGGCCTTGTTCCCGCGGGCTTGTGTGCGACAATTGCCGCTGGCGGGGGCCACGCGGCCGGCTCGCCCGGCCGCAACCGGAGTTCTGGATGGACCCCCAGTCGAACGCGAACCTGACCGTGCTCCTCAACGCCGCGGGCGAGGGTGATTCCCGGGCCGCGTCGGAGTTGCTCCCGGTCGTCTACGACGAACTCCGCCGTCTCGCCAGCCAGCGCATGGCGCACGAGCCCGCGGGCCTCACGCTCCAGGCCACCGCGCTCGTGCACGAGGCATACCTGCGCCTCATCAAGGACACGGATGTTCGCTGGAACGGTCGCAACCACTTCTTCGCCGCCGCCGCGATTGCGATGCGCCGCATCCTCGTCGAGCGCGCCCGCGCCGTCGCCGGGCCCAAGCGCGGCGGCGGCCGCAAGCGCATCGACTTCGACGCCGTTGATGCGGTCGGCGGCGGCGAGCACGCCGGCGGACCGGACAGCCCCGAGGCCGTCGTGGACTGGCTCGCGCTCGACGAGGCCCTGGCCCAACTCGAGAAGGAAGATGCACGCCTCGCCGAGGTCGTGATGCTCCGCTTCTTTGCCGGACTGAGTGTCGAGAGAACCGCGGAGGTGCTCGGGATCTCCGACCGGCAGGTGAAGCGCGACTGGGCCCTCGCCCGCGCGTGGCTCTACGAGAAGATCACCGGCGAGGCCCCGGACGCCTGACGCCTCCGCGTCGGCGACGATGGACATGGACGACCGACCCACGACGCCAATGACCGGTCCCGGCGCGGCCACGCCCCCGCAGGCCGACGCCAGCGCCGTCAGTTGGGCGCGCGTGAAGGAGATCGCCGGCGAAGCGCTCGACCGCCCGCCTACGGAGCGCGAGGCGTTCCTCGACCTGGCGTGCGAAGGCGAGCCGGCGCTGCGCCGCCGCGTCGAGGCGATCCTCGCGGCGGATGAGGACGCCGAGGACGAGGGCTTTCTCAAGCCTTTCTCCGTTGATGTGCCGCAGCCGCCCACGGGCGCGCCCGGCGGCAGGCCCGCGGCCGACGACGCCACGGCCCTGATCGGCAAGCGCATCGGCGCCTACCGCGTCAAGCGGCTCATCGGCGCGGGCGGCATGGGAGCCGTGTACGAGGCCGTGCAGGAGCAGCCGCGCCGCGTCGTCGCTCTCAAGGTCATGCGGTCGGGGTTGGCGTCACGATCGGCGATGCGCCGCTTTCAGTACGAGGCTCAACTGCTGGCCCGCCTGCGCCACCCCGGCATCGCGCAGGTCTATGAGGCCGGCACGCACGACGCCGGCGTTCTTGGCGGCGCTGTGCCCTACTTCGCGATGGAGTACATCCCCGCGGCCCGGCCGATCACGGCCTTCGCCGAGTCGCGCAGCCTGAGCGTGCGGCAGCGGCTGGCCCTGCTGGCCAGGGTCTGCGACGCGGTGCACCACGGGCACCAGAAGGGCATCGTCCACCGCGACCTCAAGCCCTCCAACATTCTCGTGGATTCTTCCGGGCAGGCCAAGATCATCGACTTCGGCGTCGCCCGCGCAACCGACTCGGACCTGGCGCTCACGACGCTCCAGACCGGCGTCGGGCAACTCATCGGCACGCTCCAGTACATGTCGCCCGAGCAGTGCGCCGCCGACCCCGCCGACATCGACACCCGCAGCGACGTCTACAGCCTCGGCGTCGTCCTCTTCGAACTGCTGACGGGCCGGCCGCCGTACGACCTTGGCCGCGTCCCGCCGCACGAAGCGGCACGCATCGTCATCGAGCAGGCCCCGGCCCGCCCCAGCGCAATCGACCGTTCCCTCCGCGGCGACGTCGAGACGATCGTCCTCAAGGCTCTCGAAAAGGACCGCGAGCGGCGCTACCAGTCAGCGCTGGACCTGGCCCGCGACATCGAGCGCTACCTCCGCGGCGAGCCGATCGCCGCACGTCCGCCCAGCCTGGCATACCAGGCCAGCGTCTTCGCCCGCAGGCACAAAGTTATGGTCGCCGCCGGGCTCGTGTCGTCGCTGGCCGTGCTCGTGGCATTGCTCGCCATCGCCG
>CALAFV010000046.1 GCA_937891445.1 uncultured Phycisphaerales bacterium
TGGAGCCGTTTGCGACGATCGGCCGGTTGCTGGAGCCGGTCATACAGCCGCCGCAGCCGCCGATCATGGGAGACATCGTGATGGGGGTGATGATCGCGACTCCGTGCGAACCGGCGCCGGAGGGGGAGTGATGGTGAGCATGGTGCGTGTCGCGGCCGGGAGCGCGGCGGTGTACGGCGTGCTGCTGGCGGCGGTGGTGTTGCTGGAGCGGGCGGGCGGTGGTGCGGCGTTTGGCGCAGAGAGCGTGCTGACGCTGCTCGTTGCGCCGGTGCTGGGGGCGTGGCTGGGGACGGACCTGGTGCAGCGGTTCCGGCCGCGGCGGGTGCTGGATGGTCGCTCGCCGCGGCGGGCGGCGCAGGTGGTGCACGGACTCGTGGGTGGGATTGTCGGATCGGTGTTGATCGTGGCGGTGGTGCCGGTAGCGCCGCTGTCGGCGCCGGATGTGGTGTTGACGGCGGCGGGTGGGCTGATCGGAGCGGCTGCTGCGGCGCTGGCGCGGCGGCGGATGCGGCCGGGATGTTGCCTCGCATGCGGGTACAGCCTGGCGGGGCTGGGGCGGTCGGTCGAGCCGGCGCGGTGTCCGGAGTGCGGGCGGGTGGTCGATCCGGATGAACTCGGGATTGTGGGCGCGGCTTGAGGCGGACTACCCGTCAGAAGCCGGCGGGGCGGCCGCCCTTGCGGGGGTCGCTGGCGGCGTCCCATTGCAACTGGTCGCGGGTGCGGCGGATGAGTTGGACGGCGGCGATGCCGTTGCGGCGGCGGACTTCGTGGCCGCGGGCGGCCATCTCGGCCGCGATGCCGGGGGCGTCGGGGGTTGGGCCGGGCGTGAAGAAGGGGGGTTCCATGAAGAGGATGTCGGGCTGCCACTGGTGGTGGAAGCGCGGCCGCGCGAGAGCGACGGCGGCGGAGTCGTCGTAGAGCACTACATTGAGGATCGCGAGGGCGGTGGCGGAGATGATCCGCGGGCCGCCGGAAGCGCCGGCGACGAGACGGACGCGGCCGGCGTCGTCGAGCAGGATCGTGGGGGTCATGCTCGAGAGGGGGCGCATGCCGGGGCGGGGCATGTTGCGCGGGGACTGCACCAGGCCGAAGTCATTGGGAACGCCGCGGCGGGTCGTGAAGTCGTCCATCTCGTTGTTGAGGACGAAGCCGAACTCGGGGACGGCGAGCAGGGAGCCGAAGGCGAGGTTGATCGTCTCGGTGCAGGCGACGGCGCCGCCGCGGGCATCGACGACGCAGAGGTGGCTGGTGCCGGAGTCGTCGGGGGGAGGGGGGGCTCGCGTGCCGTAGAGAGCGGGAGGATGCGTGCGCCGCGGGTCGAAGAGGGCGGCGCGCTGGGCGAGGTAGTCGGGTGAGAGGAGCCGCTCGACGGGGACGTCGTTGAACGCGGGGTCGGCCATCCACTCGGCGCGGTCGGCGAAGGCGTGTTTCATGGCCTCGACGACGCTGTGGATCGCATCCGGGTTCCAGCGGCCGGGAGAGGCGAGCAGGGTCGAGCGGCGGAGTTGGAGGATGCCCATGATCTGGCCGAGGGCGACGCCGCCGGAAGACGGCGGGGGAATGGTGAGATACGTGCCGCCGAGGGCAGAGAAGCGGAGCGGGGGCACGACGGCGGGGGTGTAGGTCGCCAGGTCGGAGGCGGTCAGCATGCCGCCGTCGCGCGCAACGGCCGCGGCGATCGCGTCGGCGATGGGGCCGCGGTAGAAGGCATCGGCGCCGTGCTCGGCGATGAGGCGCAGGGCGGCGGCCTGCTCGGGGAGGCGGATCGTGTCGCCCTCGCGGACGCGACCCTCGCGGAGGAAGCGCTGCCAGACGAAGGGGAAGCGATCTTTGTATTCAGGCGTACGCTCGAACTCGGCGATCAGGGCGCGGGCTTCCTCGGCGTAGTAGGCATCAACGGTGAAGCCGTTCTCGGCGGCGTCGATCGCGGGGCCCAGGACTGTGCGGCGGTCCATGGTGCCGTAGCGGTCCAGCGCGAGGAGGAGGCCGGCGACGGTGCCGGGGACGGCGACGGCGTGGCCGCCGCGGGTCGAGGCGTGGGGGTCGTCGAGGCGCTCGAAGTGGTCGGGGGTGATGGCGGCGGGGGCGGTCTCACGGTAGTTGATGGCGACGGTGACGGGGCCGTCGTGGCGCGGGTGGTCGGGGAGATGGATGACCATGAACCCGCCGCCGCCGATGCCGCAGGACATGGGTCGGACGACGGAGAGAGCGAAACTGGTGGCGACGGCCGCGTCCACGGCGTTGCCGCCGCGGCGGAGGATCTCGGCGCCGGCGGCGGAAGCAACGGGGTGGTCAGCGGCGACGGCGGCGTGGTCGAAGCGGTGGGAGCCGGCGGGCGCGAGTGGGGGAGGCTCGCGGGAGACGGATGGCTTTGCGGTCGTGCAGGCGGCGAGCGCCGTGACGAGGAGAAGGAGCCCGATCCGGAGCCAGCGGGTCATGCGGGCAGCGTACCACGGGGTGCGTGCGGGTGGTGGGCCGCGCCGCGCAGAGCAGCGTCGCCGATCACGGGTACGAGAACGTGTGGCCAGTGTCGAGGTGGGTCCAGGTGGTGCTGGCCGCGAAGAAGGCGATGGTCTCGGTGTGCGTGGCGCCGCCGCAGACGGTCTGGATGTCGGGGGCGACGCGGGTGATGCGCGCGTTGGAGAGCACGATGCGGTAGTAGGGGCCGGCCGTGTCGTAGAGCATGACCTCGACGGCGGGGATCGGCGTGCTCTGGTGAAGGACACGAATAAACCCCCGGTCGGCCGGGGGTTCTCGTGGGGATCAGGCTGTGCGGGATGGGTTTACCGCATCGCGGCTTCCATCATCCGCTTCTCCTCGGGGGTCGTGCCCTCGACGGGGATGTCGCGGAGCATGGCGTCCACGATCGCGTCGGTGGTGACCTGGTCCGCCTCGGCGTTGAAGTTGGTCAGGATGCGGTGGCGGAGGACGGGCTTGGCGACGGCGCGGACGTGATCGACGGTGACGTTCGTCGTGCCGGTGAGGATCGCCTTGGCCTTGGCGCCGAGGATGAGGTACTCGCTGGCGCGCGGGCCGGCGCCCCAGCCGACGTAGTCCTTGACCATCTGCGGGCGCGGCGTGCTGGCATCGACGGGCTCGCTGACGCGCGTGGCGCGGACGAGGCGCAGGGCGTAACGGATCACGTGGTCGGGCACGGGCGTGGCGCGCACGAGGTCCTGCGTCCGCATGATCTCCTGCGCGTTGAGGATCGGCTCCGGGGTGCCGCGGGCGCCGGTGGTCGTGCGGCGGACGATCTCGACTTCCTCTTCCGCGGTC
>CALAFV010000047.1 GCA_937891445.1 uncultured Phycisphaerales bacterium
TCCACGAACCGCGCCAGCCGCGCGACGTCCCCCGGCCCATCCGCCAGCCGCAGCGCCCGCGCCGCCCCCCCCGGCGACGCCCGCCGCGCGATCGCCGCGACATGCCCCATCAGTTCGCTCAGTTGGTCAAACCGCTTCCCCTTCGCCGCGGCGACGATGAACTCACTCAGCCCCTTGGTCATCGCGCCAGCCCGCCGCGCGGCCTTGAGCACCGCCGGCGCCCAGTCCGCCGCCGGCGCCAGCGTCGTCGCCAGCCCCGCGGCCGACAGCGCCAGGATCACCTCGTCCGTCTCGCCGTCCAGCGCCCACTTGCCCCCCTCGATCAGCAGGTCGCGCACGTCGCCGACCACGAGCATGTCCGCCGCGACGGCCCCCACCAGCCCCTCCAGCGACGCGGCCCGCCCCGACAGCGCCCCCATCCCGACCTCGCGCAGCCGCCGCAGCACCGACGACGCCTCCTCCGCCGCGGCGTCCCGCTCCCGCTCGATCGCCGCACGCTTCTGTGGGTCCGTCTCCGCCGCCAGCGCCGCCTCCGCGATCACCGCCGCCTCGCCGTAGCGCCCGGCCTCGCGCAGGTGCCGCACCACGGCCGCGAAGTCCATCCCCGGCAGCGCGGCCAGTTGCAGCCGCGCCAGCCGCCCACCCGTCCCGGCCACCATCGCCCACAGCACAAGCAGCGCGAGCGCGAGCCGCACCGCCCCCCAACGGCAGCGCCACAGCCGCCGGCCCAGCCCCGGCGCCCGCGTCACAGCCCCTCCCCCTCGTACACGACCACGACCGACGCCTCGCGCCCGACGATCGCGCGGACCAGGTCGCGCACCTGCTCGCGCGTCGCCTCCTCGACCATCCGCGCATCCTCCGGCGCCAGCACCAGTTCACGCGCCTGCTCGTGCAGGCTCCGGCGCGCCAGCCCGAGGTAGTACTCCCCCGCGCGCGACCGCAGCCGCAGCCACCCCGTGCGCACGTCCGGCCGGTCGCGCTCCGCGAAGACCTCCGTCGCGATCCGCTGCGGCCGCGGGATGCGCACGATGTAACTGGTCCCCAGCGGGCCGACCCGCACCGCGTCGTCGCCCAGCCGCGACAGGTCGGTGCCGTACAGCAGCCGCGCCGGGGCGCGCACGGTCGCCTCGACGTCGCCGCGCCAACTGGTGTCCACCTTCGTGACGGCGACCGTCGTGTCGATGTGCACGGTGACGAGTTTCATCGCGCGCACGGCGCCGGCGACGTCCGCCACGGGGCGGAGGTTGCCCGTGCTGTCGAGGTGCGACGAAAGAAGGGCGGGGTCGGTGACGGCCCGCTGCTGGGACCGCAGCACCGCGGCGAGGCCGACGAACAGGAACGCGGCCAGCGCGGCGGCCACCGCCAGGTCGCGCGGGGCGCGGCGGGTGCGCGTGCTCGTCGGAACGTCCATGGCCGTGCTCCCACAGGGAGTATCGGCCCGCGGAGCAGAGGGTCAACACCGGGCCTGCGCGCACAGCGAGCCGGGCCGCTGGATGGGGCTCCGGCCCGGCTCGTTGTGCATCACACCCGCGCCGGCCGATGGCCGCGCGGCTTTCCCCCCCAGCGGGGCTCAGAGCGTCGAGCGCCGGCGGCGGACCGCCATCACGCCCGCCACGCCCAGCAGGGAGACGACGCCAGGGGAGGGAATCGTGGGGTTGAACGACCAGGAGTGGACCAGGTGACGCTGCGCGTCGAGGGCGTTGCCGGTCGCGGCGGTGATGCCGACGAAGGCCTCGCCGTCGCCCTCGAGGGCCAGGAGTTGCTCGAGGTTCACGTTGGTCTGGAGGATGGGGTTGAGCAGGTCATCGACGTACACGGTGAGCGTGCCGCTCGAGACGCCGCGGAGGCCGGGCGTGTAGGTGATCAGGGCGGTGTGCAGGCCGCCGTCGTTGAGGTCGGTGGTGCCGGAGGGGAGGGCCGCCGAGGCCATGGTGCCCTGGCCGAAGACGGGGCTGTTGGCCGCGACGCCGCGGGACTGGATGGAGACGTGGTTGCCGTCGATGTCGGCCCAGTCCCACGTGTTGTCCCACATGTCGAACTCGATGGCGAGGGAGTTGGCGATGCCGACCCCGCCGAACATCGGGTTGTCGCCGTAGCCCAGAGCGCCGCCGTCGCCGCCGATGGCGGTGTTGGAGGAGTTCTGGATGACGAAGGCGAAGCCGTCGGCGCCGCCGCGGTGGATGTTGTCCACGGAGAAGGTGAACTGGGTCTCGAAGCCGCCGGCGACGTTCTGGCGGAACTGGTACCACATCGCGCCCCTGGAGCGCCCGGTGTCCGGGGTGAGGGCGATGACGTTGCCGACCTGACCGGCGTCGGCGATCAGGTTGAGGTTCGTCGTCGAGGAGAAGTCGGTGAAGACGAAGCCGTCCTGGGCGAGAGCAGGCGCGGCCCAGCAGGCGGCGAATGCGGCTGTCAGGGTGAACAACGTACCACGAGTCCGCGTGACCATCGCAGGCTCCTCCAGCCGCCGCGGGATGCGCGTGCGACAGCACGCGTGCCCGCGGGGGCCGCTTGGCCGTCGTCGGGGCTCTCACTCACTCCGGCCGCCGCGGCGTTCGGCGGTGCACCGCGTGCACGCACACCGAGGCCGACGGCATGCCGTCTGCCCGACGACTCCCAATCTGTCAGCGGTTGCCTCAACCGCCGGTGAGAGAGAGAACGCCACGCGGCACGCTGGCGCGTGCCCCGGACCAAAGCCACCCCGTCCCCTGCTCTTTCTCTCCTCCGGATGGGAGCGACGCTTGGGTCGCCCGCTCAATCAGGCCACATCTTTCCGAAGTGGCAAGTCGGCGGGTTGCGAAAATTGCACCGAGGTCCGGCGCAAGTCCAACTCCCTGCCGAGTTTCCGCGATCGGCGCTCGCCTTGAGGCGCCGTGTGGAGCCCGGATCTCTCTCCCCAAACCCCCTGTTCCGCGTGCAGGACCGATAACGGTTCCGGCTGCGGGTCTCTCTCGTGCTCCGGGGCGGATGATACCGGCTGGTGAGCGCCGCGCCAAGGGGCAAAAACTGCGAGGCTTCTTTCGGCGACGAAACGACTTCGGGGAGCCCGCGATGATCGATCCCCGAAGGTGAACGCCGCATTCCCCCATTGTCGGGGTACCGCGTCACGACGGGTCACGGCGGGTGCGGCGCGGGGGGGCGGGAGCGGTGCGGGTCGTCACCGGGGGCGGAGCGGCGGGCGGGGTGGGGAACTCGGGGGGCGTGAGGCGATCGGACTCGGGCTCGAGGGGGATCGCCATGTCGCAGACGAGGCCCTCGGGCCGCCAGGTGATGGCGACGTTGCCGCGGAGTTCGTAGGCGATGCCGCCCTCGATGAGTTCGGTGCCGAAGCCGCGGCGCTGCGGCTCGACGACCGGCGGCCCGCCGGACTCCTCCCAGCGGAGGCGCAGGAGCGGGGGCTCGCCGGGCTCGCGCTCGTGGATGGTCCAGGTGACGGTGACGGAGCCCTCGTGCGTCGAGAGCGCGCCGTACTTGCTGGCGTTGGTGGCCAGTTCGTGGAGAGCCATGGCGATGGGGGAAGCGGCGCGGGCGGGGAGCGTCACCTCGGGGCCGTGGGCGACGACGCGGGCGCCGTAGGGCTCGAGCGTGTGCTTGGCCAGTTCGCCGAGCACCGCGCCCTGCCAGCGGCCGCGGGCCAGGACGTGGTGCATGCGGGCCAGGGCGCGGATGCGGCCCTGGAAGGACTCGGAGAACTCCTTGAGGGAGGAACTGGAGCGGATCGTGTGATCGGCGATGGAGAGGACGGCGGCGAGGTTGTTCTTCACGCGGTGGTCGAGTTCGGCCATCATGAGCGCCTGCCGCTGCTCGGAGCGGATGCGCTCGGTGACGTCGCGGATCACGCTGAGCGTGCCGGCGTCGCGGCCCTGCTCGTCGCGGAGGATGCTGACGGCGGACTCGACGTAGATGCGCTCGCCGGAGCGTTTGACGTGGATGCTCAGGCCCTCCCAGCGGCCGCGGCGGCGGAGGGCATCGGCGGCGCGGCCCTCGTCCTGCGGATTGAGCCACTGGGTGGTGAAGAGGTCGGAGGCGGGCCTGCCGAGGACGTCGTCGATGGCGACGCCGTAGGCGCGGGCGGCGGCGGCGTTGAGGTAGGTCACGCGACCGGCCGGGTCCACGGCGACGACGGCGTCGTCCACCTGGGAGAGAACGCTGGCCTGGAAGCGGAGGCGCTGCTCGGCGCTCTTTCGCGCGGTGATGTCGCGGATGACGACCTGGACGGCGGGGCGGCCCTCGTAGACGCAGGAGGAGGCGGCGGCCTCGGCGTCGAAACTGGTGCCGTCGAGGCGGACGAGGCGCTCGTCGAGGGGGGGCGTGGCGTTGTCGCCGTCGCGGAGGCGGCGGAGGCGGTCCTGCACCTCGGGGCGTGAGGCCTGGTCGATGACGTCCCAGACGGGGCGGCCGATGATGTCGCCGGGGTCGGCGGCGCCGAAGAGCCGCAGGCCTGCGGCGTTGACGAAGACGAAGCGGCCCTCCTGGTGGACGGCGATGCCGTCGGGGCTGGACTCGACGAGGCGGCGGTAGCGCTCCTCGCTGTCGCGCAGGGCGCGTTCGGCGAGGCGGCGGTCGGTGACGTCCTCGACGGCGCCGACGTGGCCGATGAGTTCGCCGGCGTCGGAGAACATGGGGCTGGCCGCGGCGCGGACCCAGCGGACGGAGCCGTCGGCGTGCTGGAAGCGGGCCTCGGCGGCGGCGGGGCTGGCGGCGGCGGCGGCGCCGCGCCACAGTTCGGCGAGCCACGCGCGGTCGTCCGGGTGGACCGAGGCGAACCAGCCGTCCCCGAGGGCGTCGTCGAAGGTGAAGCCGGCGATCTCCTGGAGGCGCGGGTTCACCCACGTGAGGCGGCCGCCGGGATCGGCCATGAAGATGCCGACGGGGGAGCAGATCGAGAGCGAGCGGAAGCGTTCCTCGCTGGCCCGGAGTTCGCGATCGGCCTTCATGCGGGCGGTGATGTCGCGGGAAACGGACACGATTTCGTGGACCTGCCCGGAGGGGTCGCGGACGGCGCGGGCCGTGGTTTCGAGCCAGATCGGGCGGCCGTCGCCGCGGCGGGCGCGGTAGCGGAAGACCTCGGGATCGGGGCTGGCGAGGACGGCCTGGTGGGCCTGGCGGAGCAGGTCGGCGTCCTCGGACTCGCAGAGGTCGAAGACGACGCGGCCGCGGAGGTCGTCGGGCTCGTAGCCGAGCAAGGCGCGGGAGGCCGGGGAGGCGAAGAGGTATTCGCCGGCGGGGGTGAGCCGCGCGATCATGTCGGTGGCGTTCTCGGCGAGGAGGCGGTAGAGGGATTCGCTCTGAGCCAGGGCGGCCTCGCGGCGCTTGGCCTGGGTGATGTCCTGCATGGTGCCGAGCATGCGCCGCGGCACGCCGGACTGGTCGCGGATGAAGACGCCGTTGTCGAGGATGTCGGCATAAGAGCCGTCCGCGCGGCGGAAGCGGTACTCGGTGCGGAACTGCTGGCCGTCGGCGCGGGCGCGGGCGAGCGCTTCGAGGGTGTTGGCGCGGTCGTCGGGGTGGATCATCCCGCTCCAGGTCTCGGCGTCCACGGCGGCGAACTGCTCGGGGGTGTAGCCGGTGACGTCGGCGATGGCGCCGACCCAGACGATCCGGCCGGTGTCGAGGTCGTAGTCGTAGATCAGTTGGCCGGTCTGCTCGGCGACGAGGCGGTATCGCTCCTCGCCGGCGCGGTGGGCCTCCTCGATGCGCCGGCGTTCGGTGATGTCGAGGAACATGACGGCGACGGCGTCGGGGCGGCCGCCCTCGTCGGGGGAGACGGGGACGGCGCGGAAGACGCCCCAGGCGATCTCGCCGTCGCGGCGTCGGACGCCGATCGTGGTCGGGCCCGCGGGCTGCCCGGTGGCGAGGCACTGCATCGCGGGGTACTCCTCGATGGGCATGGGGGAGCCGTCGTCGCGGAACGTGCTGCCGGCGAAATCATCGGCCCTCAGTTTCGTGACTTCCTCGGCGGGCATGCCGAAGAACTCATCCGCGATGCGATTGGTGCGCAGGAGCGAGCCGTCGGCGCCGACGACGACAAGGCCGCCGGGGATGGCGTCGATGAGGCGGCGGTTGAACTCTTCGCTGCGCCGGAGGGCCTCCTCGGCGATCTTGGCGTCGGTGACGTCGCGGCCGACGGCCTGGATCTCGACGGTGCGGCCGCCGATGTCGGCGATGGGGCGGCGGGACCAGGCGATCCAGCGGCGGCGGCCGGAGGCGTCGGCGAGAGCGGTCTGGGCTCGCGGGCCGGTGGGCTCGGCGCCGGGGGCGCAGAGGGCGGCGGCGAAGTGCTCGGCGTCGGCAGGGTCGGCGGCGGAGGAGAGCGGGCCGCCGACGATCTGTTCGCGGCGACGACCGAAGAAGCGGCAGAAGGCGTCGTTGGCGAAAGTGACCTCGCCCTCGGGGGTGTAGCGGCAGACGAGTTCGGCCTGGCCCTCGACGACGGCGCGGTAGCGGGCCTCCTGGCGGCGCAGTTCCTCCTCGGCCATCTTGCGGGCGGTGATGTCGGTGACCATGGCGATGGCGCCGGCGACGCCGCCGCGCTCGTCGCGGACGGGGGCGGTGGAGACGAGCGTCCACACGGGCGTGCCGTCCCGCCTGCGGAGGAGGAGGTCGTGCTCCTCCTGCACGCCGCGGCGGCGGCGCTCGGCGTGGAGGTCGGCCAGGGCGCCGTCGGCGCGCGACGCGTCGTCCATGAACTCGCGGATGGGCCGGCCGAGCATCTCGTCGGGGGCGTAGCCGAGCATCTCGGCCATGCGGGCGTTGACGAAGGTGGTGCGCCCGGCGGCGTCGGTGGTCCAGACGCCCTCGTGGGCGGTCTCGACGATCAGGCGGTAGCGGGCCTCGCTCTCGCGGAGGGCGTCCTGAGCGCGGCGCTGCTCGGAAATGTCGCGGACGATGGCGAGGACCTCGTCCTGGCCGCAGGGGGCGACGCGGACCTCCCAGAAGCGCGGCGAGTCGTCGGAGCCGGCGCTGTAGGAGTACGTCTGGACGCGGCCGGTGTCGAGGGCGGCCTGGATGGCGCGCTCGCAGGGCTCGGCGAGGTGAGGCGGGAGGACGTCAACGCAGCGGCGGCCGAGGAACTCCTCGGGCGGGCAGAGCAGGATGGCGCCGTCCGGGGCGTGGTAGTCCACGTAGGTGCCGTCGCGGCGCATGCGGAACATGCAGTCGGGGACGGCCTCGAGGATGGCGCGCTGGCGGGCCTCGCTCTCGCGGAGGGCGTCCTCGACGCGGCGGCGGTCGGTGATGTCGGTGATGGAGCCGATCATGCGGCGCGCGCGGCCGTCGGGGTCGCGCTCGACGACGCGGCCGCGGGAGAGGACCCACTTGTATTGGCCGCCGCGGGTGCGGAGGCGGTACTCGGCCTCGTAGCGCTCGGTGGCGCCTTCGATGGCGGCGTGCCGCGCGGCCTGGACGCGCCGGCGGTCGTCGGGGTGGATGAGGTCTTCCCAGCGATCGTCCGGGGCGGGGTAGCGCGGGTCGTAGCCGAGCAGCGTGGCCCAGCCGGGGCTGAAGGTGGTGCGATCGGCGGCGATGTTCCAGTCCCAGATGGGATCCACGACGGCCTCGAAGACCTGGCGGAGGCGCTCCTCGCTGCGGCGGAGGGCCTCGTCGGCGAGGCGCTGGTCGGTGATGTCCTCGGCGAGGCCTGCGGTGCGCGAGGGGCCGCCGTCGGGGGCGCGGACCGGGAAGGAGCGGTCGCGGATCCAGCGGACGGCGCCGTCGGGGCGGATGATGCGGTACTCGTTGACCTGGGGGACCCGGTCCTGAGTGAGGATGAGGGTGCGCATCCTCTCGCGGTCTTCGGGGTGGATGGTGTCGATGAAGGCCGGGGCGTTGGCGATGAGTTCCGCGACGGGGCGGCCCCAGATGCGCTCGTAGGCGCGGCTGACGTAGTCGAGGCGCTTGCCGGCGTCGGCGGAGAGCCAGAAGACGCTGTCGATGTTGTCGGCGATCTGCTGGAAGCGGATCTGGCTCTCCTGGAGGGCGTCCTGGGCGCGCTTGTGCTCGGCGATCTGGTTGCGCAGGTCGCGCGTGCGCTGCTCGACGAGGGCGCGGGCCTGGCGGCGGCTCATGCTGGTGAGGACGTTGGTGCAGAGCAGGGAGGTGATCAGCAGACCGGTGACGAGCAGGGCCCAGGGCGCGGGGCCGCGGTCGAAGGGGTAGGCGGGGGCGCAGATGACCAGCCACGTGCGGCCGCCGACGGGAAGGCGGCCGCTGAAGAGGACGCCGTCGCGATCGGTGATGAGGGGCGGGCCGGCCTCGCCGTGCTCGGCGTGGACGTACAGCGCACGCTCGGGGAAGGCCTCGTCGTAGATGTGCAGATCGACGGCGCTGGGGATCGGGGCGCGAACGGCGCGCTCGATGAGTTGATCGACGGCGACGACGCCGACGATGACGCCCTCGACGTCGGCCGCGGAGGGCACAACGCCGGGTTCGGGCGTGAGCCGGCCGGTTTGAACCTGGGTGACGGGCAGGTAAGCGAGAACGGCGGCCTCGTCGCGAGAGCCCCGGTCGGAGATGCTGGGCAGGGGCTCGGTGAGGGCGAGATCGCCGGAGGCGATCGCGCGGCGGAGGGCGTCGGCGTGAGCCGGATCGCCGCCGGCGTCGAAGGCGCGCGGGAGGTTGAAGCCGTCGCGGCCGTGGGCGTACAAGACGGGGAAGTACTCGGGGCGGTCGGTGGCGGGCTCGAGCGCGCCGGTCAGGCCGGGGACGGTCTGGGTGATGGGCTCGCCGAGTTCGCTCTCGGCGAAGGCGCGGCGGCGCGCGGGGATGCGCGGGGCGTAGGCGAGCGCGGCGAGACCGGGGTGGCGGGCGAGAGCCTGGGAGGCGAAGGTCTCAAACTCGTGCTCCTCGACGAGTTCGGAGGCGTCGAAGAGGGAGCGGAGGGAGTGGACGACTTCGAACTGGGTCTCGACTTCGCGCTGGACGTCGGCGATGCGGCGCTGGGCGATGAGTTCGAAGCGGGCGCGCCAGCGCTCTTGCTCCCACTGACGCGCCAGAACGAAACCGATGACCGTGAGGGTGAGGCCGACGAGCGCGACCGCGGCGGTGGCGGCCCAGGCGCGCCGGCCTTCGCCGGCGCGGGGGGCGGCGTCGAGGCCGGGGCCGGCCATGTTGGCATCGGGGGGCCCCGTGTGCGGATCGGGTGGCCCGTCGTGCCGCTGAGCAGCAGCGTTCATGCATGCACCTCGTTCCCACCCCCCGGTTTGAGCCGCCCGCGTCGGGCGGGCGCTCGCCTTGTGCCCGGCCGGGAGTTTCCTCGGGGTTGTCCCGGGCCCGGCGGGCTACTTTCCTACCTGCACGGTATTGTCGCGCTCCACGAACGTGTTGCAATGGGGCCGGGGCGGCCGGAGGGATGGGCCGGGCGGCCGGGCGCGGGGCGAGCGGGGCGGGGCGCGGGCCGGGGGGCGGGAGCGGTCGGCCGCGGGAAAACGCGTGGGATGGGATCGCGGCGGGGGTATGCGCCCGGTGAGGGCGAGGGATCCCTAGACTTCGCGGCTGCCCCTTCAGACCGTTTGGAAGGGGGATTGGGGCGTTTTCACACCCGCCGCGCTTTTTCGCCGGAGTAGAGCCATGCCGACCGACATCCGCGCTGCCCTGGGCGCCGAGGCCGATTCACTGCTGAACTACGAGTCGCGGACGGTGCCGCGGTCGAGCCTGCACCTGCCGGGTCCGGATTTCGTGGACCGGGTGGTGTCGATCACGGACCGGCCGACGAGCGTGCTGCGGAACTTCCAGTTGCTGCTCAACAGCGGGCGGCTGGCGGGGACGGGGTACGTGAGCATCCTGCCGGTGGACCAGGGGGTGGAGCACTCGGCGGGAGCGAGTTTCGCGCCCAACCCGCAGTACTTCGATCCCGAGAACATCGTGAAACTCGCGATCGAGGGCGGGTGCAACGCGGTGGCGAGCACGTTCGGGGTGCTGGGGGCGGTGGCGCGGAAGTATGCGCACAAGATCCCGTTCCTGGTGAAGTTCAACCACAACGAGATCCTGTCGTACCCGAACACGTACGACCAGACGCTGTATGGGAGCGTGCGGATGGCGTATGAGATGGGGGCGGTGGCGGTGGGAGCGACGATCTACTTCGGGTCGCCTGAGAGCCGGCGGCAGATCCAGGAAGTGAGCGCGATGTTCGAGGAGGCCCACAGCCTGGGGCTGGTGACGGTGCTGTGGTGCTACACGCGGAACAGCGCGTTCAAGGTCAAGGGGCCGGACGGCAAGAGCGTGGACTACCACGACGCGGCGGACCTGACCGGGCAGGCGGACCACCTGGGGGCGACGATCCAGGCGGACATCATCAAGCAGAAACTGCCGACCAAGAACGGCGGGTACGCGGCGCTGAACATGGGGGGCTCGAGTTACGGGAAGTGGGACAAGCGGGCGTACACCGAACTGGCCGGGAGCGATGAGAACGGGCAGGGCGGGCACCCGATCGACCTGTGCCGCTACCAACTGATCAACGGGTACATGGGGCGGGTGCCGCTGATCAACTCTGGCGGCGAGAGCAAGGGGGCCAGCGACCTGCAGGAGGCGATCCGCACGGCGGTGATCAACAAACGCGCCGGCGGGATGGGGCTGATCAGCGGGCGCAAGGCGTTCCAGCGGCCGATGAAGGAGGGGGTGGCGCTGCTGCACGCGATCCAGGATGTGTATCTGGATAAGAGCGTGACGGTGGCGTGAGCGGAGGAAAGAGGGAAGAGGAAACAGGAAGCAGAAACAGAACAGGGCGCGGTCGGCTGGTGAGCCGGCCGCGTTTGTTTTTGTGGGGGAGGGGAGGAAGCGGCGGAGAGAACTCGGAACCGGATCGGGGGCCGGTTGTAGACTCGCGTGGTGGATGCGCTTCCCGGCGAGACCTGGTGGTACTGGGCGGGAGTCGGCGTGGGGTGGTTGGCGCTGGCGGCGGGGGTGTGCCGGGCGCGGGCGATGGGGAGGCTCAGGGGAGGCAGGCTCGTGCGGGCAGTGGTGCTCGTGCACGGGGCGCTTGTGGTTGGGGTGGTCGCGGGGGTCGTTCCCTTGAGTTTGTGGCGGGTGTGGGCGGATGCGGGGTTGTGGTGGCCGTCGGCCGCGGAGTGGGCGTGGTGGTCCGGAGCGGCGCTGGCGGTGCTGGCGGGCGTGTGGCTGGCGCTGTGGGCGCTCGTGGGCGACCCGGCGCGCGGGCGGCGGCGGTGCCCGCGGTGCTGGTATGACATGGGCGGCGTGGGCGGGACGGTCTGCCCGGAGTGCGGGTGCGATGCGCGGAGTGAGCGGCGTCTGGGGCGGACGCG
>CALAFV010000048.1 GCA_937891445.1 uncultured Phycisphaerales bacterium
CCCTTCGTGCCTGCGGACGCTGAAGAGCACCTCGGGCACGATCACGGCCGGTCCGCGGAGCAGGAGTTCGGCAAGGAAATAGCGGTCGGCGTTGACGAACCCGCCGATCAGGCCCGTGGCCTCGACGGCCTCCCGGCGCATCACGCCCCAGATGATGGCCGGGTACCCCATCTCCAGCGCCGCGATGAACCGCTCGCTGGGGCGGTCGCTGCTGAGCCCCGCCGGGCACGGCACCGGCCCCGCCGCCGCCCCACGCGCATCGACCCACTGGGAGGCCGCGTGGCACAGCACGGCCCGCGGCTCGCTCTCCAGACGCGCGACGCACCGCTCCAGGAGCCGCCGGTCGCAGAGGTCGTCGTGGGCGGCCCACTTGAACAACTCGCCTCGCGTGCTGCGGAAGACGAAGTTGAAGTTCTTCGCGGCGCCGAGGTTGACCGGGTGCCGCACCCAGCGCACGCGGGGATCACTCCGCGCGAGTTGCTCGCAGATCTGCGGCGTCGCGTCCGTCGAGGCGTTGTCGGAGATGAGCAGTTCGAAGTCCCCGTGCGTCTGGGCCAGCAGGCTGCCGGCGGCCTCGCGCAGGTACCGCTCTCCGTTACGCACCGGCATTCCGATGCTCAGCCTCGCGCTGCTCCGCATGAGGCCGACTCCCCGCGGCGGCCCGGCCGCACCAACGTCTACTGCATACCTCGTCCTCGTGAACGGCTCCCTCACCGCGTGGGGCGCGTCCCGCATTGCGCCCGCGCCAAGGGCCGCTCCTACCATCGTCCCGTTTCTCCGCAAGAATCGCGCCGACCCCCGGCGACCCCACGCACGCATGCCGGCACCTGCCAGCAAATCCCCCCGGGCCTCCGCCGCGCTGACGGGCTCGATCATCCTTCTGCTCACCCTGCTGGGGTGGTCCAGCGTTCCCCTCTTCATCAAGCACTTCTCGCACGACATCGACGCGTGGACCTCCAACGGGTGGCGCTACGGGTTCTCCGCAGTGCTCTGGCTCCCCGTGGTTCTGTGGGGCTTGTTGCGCCGGTCCATTCCGCCGGGGTTGTTCCGCGCGGCGATCATCCCGAGTTTCTTCAACGCCGCCGGCCAGATCTGCTTTACCTGGGCCCACTACAAGATCGACCCCGGCTTGCTCACGTTCGGCCTGCGCACGCAGATCGTCTTTGTCGCCGCGGGCGCCTTTCTCCTCTTTCCGACCGAGCGCCCGATCATCCGGACCCGCACGTATCTCCTGGGCGTCGCCATGGTCCTCGCCGGGACTGTCGGCACCGTCATGCTCGGGCACGAGCCGCCCAGGGGCGCGAGCGCCTTGGGGATTGCCCTCGCGATCGGGTCCGGGCTGCTCTTTGCGGGCTACGCGCTTGCCGTCCGCCGCGGCATGCACGGCGTGAACTCCGTCGTGGCGTTCTCGGTCATCAGCCAGTACACCGCCGCGGTGATGGTGGCCCTCATGCTTCTGCTGGGCGACGGCGCCGGCATTCACGCCCTGGACCTTGGCCCGCGCCAGTTCGCGCTGCTGCTGCTCTCGGCCGTGATCGGGATCGCGCTCGGGCACGTCTTCTACTACATCGCGATCGCGCGGCTCGGAGTAGCGATTTCCTCGGGCGTCCTGCAACTCCAGCCGTTCCTCGTCGCGGTGGGCAGTTGGTCGCTCTTCGACGAGCGGCTGACGTCCGCCCAGTGGGCCAGCGGCGCGGCGGCGATCACCGGTGCTCTGCTCATGCTCACGATTCAGGGACGCCTGGCCCGCGCCGCGCAGCGTGCCGCCGCCGCTCCTGTCGCCGCGGCGCCGGTCGTTCCGGCGGCGTCGCGCCCCACGCCCGCATCACCCGACTGAGGCGATCGCCCGCACCGCCTCCAGTGCACGGCGCACGTGCTCCCGCGGCCGCCATTGCCCACGGTGCACCATCCGCACGACGCCGCCGGTGTCGATGACGAAGGTGGTGCGCCCCGGGAGGAGCCCCAGCGTGCGGCGTACGCCGTACGCAGCGCGGACGGCGCCGTCCTCATCGCTCAGTAGCGGGAACCCGAGCCCCATGGCCCGCGCGAACGCCCGGTGCGTGTCGGGTTTGTCCCCACTGATCCCTACGACCGATGCGCCCGCCTCCCGAAACTCCGCGAGCGCATCGCGAAACCCGCACGCCTCGCGCGTGCACAGCGGCGTGAAATCCCCCGGGTAGAAGAAGATGACCACCGGCCCCCACTTCCGTAACGCCGACAGCCTGACTTCGTTCCCCGATGCGTCGCGGAGCGAGAACTCCGGCGCCGGATCGCCCACGCGCAGCGTCCGTCGCAGCGCAGCCGCATGGTCCGAGGCGGTCCGCGTCCGGCACTCGTCCACGCTCGTGCTCACCTGCCACGCACCTCCGGCCCCGCCCTACCTGCTCACCACCATCTCCATCCCGACGCGTCCCCTCCACGCCCGTTTCCCGGTCATCATCAGGTACCAACTGTGCCACTGCACCGCCGTCATCGCCAGCACGCCGATTGGGTGCAGCGCCGCGCCGGCAGCGCTGTGGAGGAATCGGTCTGCCAGCGCCCCACGCTGCA
>CALAFV010000049.1 GCA_937891445.1 uncultured Phycisphaerales bacterium
CCGCCGATCTGCAGCACCGGCTCAACCGCCCAGAAGTCCTGCCACACCCCGTTGATGCCGTGATCGGCGTCGATGAACGCCAGTTGGTTCCCCCCCTCGGCCTTCATCTCCGCGTACGCGGCCTTGATCTCGAACGAACTGTTGCCGGGGTGGAAGACGACGTGGTCCTGGAGCCCCGCCTCCGCGATCGCCTCGGCCACGAAGTTGATGCGCCCTTCCAGCATCTCCTGGTCGCGGTACGGGGCCTTGTGGATCGGCCCGAAGTCGTCGAAGCAGCGCACGATCCCCCCGTCGCCGTTCTCCTTCAGCGCCGCGGCGATCCACAGCGTGCTGATCCCGATGAACGTCCCCGTCTCGATGACCCGCCGCGGCCGGATGTTCCGCACCAGCGAGTGCAGCAGCAGCCCCCCCTCCGGGCTCAGGCTCGACGGGAACGCGAACGGGCTGTCGTACTGCCGCTTGAGCACCTGGAGCCACTTGCAGTTCGGGTTGTCCAGGTACGCCGGGAACTCCCACCGGTGCGGGTGGGTCGCCGTCGCCATCGGCGGGAAGAACTCCAGGTCGCTCCACCACGCCGGCTTCTTGTCCCGCGGCACCTTCGGCCCCGGCGGCGCCGGCGGGTACTTCCCGGTCCCCGGCTCCAGTTCCGCCCGCGGCGGCACGACGCGGATGTTGCCGTGCGGCGTCTCGACAAACCCGTACGTCGATCCCCCCGTCGGGGGCGTCCATGTCGGGGCCGCGGCGCCCACCTGCGTCGGCGGCGCCATGTTCAACTTGTACCGCAGCGTCTTGGCGATATGGATCGCACGGTCCCCCCCCACGGCCCGCAGCCCCGTCTTCAGGGCCTCCTTGATCGGCGACGGTTGTTCGCTCATCGGCGTGAGCCTAGGAGCCCCCCATCACCGGGCCAACCGTTAGGCCCCGCGTCGGGGCAGACGGAGGGGGCTGTCAGGGGGTTAACCCTGGGGGTCGGGTCGCCGTGAGCCTCGACAATCTCCGCCGCGGCTCGCCACAGCGCCCACGCCAGGGCGCTCACCGCCCCCGGCACCGGCCCCGTCCCGTCCCGCCGGGTCATCATCGCGCGGGCCGCGGCACGGACGACCCGGCGCATCTCCCACACCGTCGGCGGGCACCCGCACCCGATCGGCTCGAGCACGAGCGACGCCAGCATGCGCTCCACGCCCCCCAGCCCCACCGGCGCAAACCGCACCGCTACGCAGTCGATCACCGCGATCTCCGGCTCGCCGCCGCGAGGAATCCTCACGATGAGGTTCGAGGGCTTGTGATCGCGGTTGAACCGCATCCCCGCCGCAAAGCGCCCCAGTTGTGCCCCGACGGCCTCCGCCACCGCCCGCTCCGTCGCCGGATCCAGGTCGCGGTACGCCAGGTGCTCCAGGAGGCTGCGTCCCTCCAGCGCCTCCATGATGAGCGTTTCCGATGCGCTCGCCGCGCCCAGTTCCCGAACCAGCGCCAGAGGCCGCGCCGTCCGCACGCCCAGCCTGCCGAGCACGATCGCGCCGCGCCACTGCCGCGCAAGCCGCCCCTGCCCCGCGGCGATCTTGACCGCCTCGGCAACACCGCGGCCGATGCGCGTCTTGACGACAACCTCCCGCGCGGCGCCCGCGACACGCAACGTCGCGCGCCGCACCACCGCCTCCCCTTCCTGCTTGAGCACGACCCCCGACCCCTGCGACTCCGCCAGCGCATCGCGCCACGCGGCCCCGGGGGGCTCGCCGGGGGCGACGCGAACAAGGACAGGGCCGGCGGGCATCGCCCGTAAGGGTACACAACGCCGCGGACCGGCCGTTTGACACCTCCCCGCGTGCGGCGGACCATCTGACCCTATGGCCGACCCCTCCCCGGCGGGCCCAACCTCCAGCCCGGCGCTCCCGCTCTCGGTGGCGCTGGCGTGCCGCAACAACGCGGCGACGATCGGGCGGCTGCTGGACTCGCTGGCGCCCCTCGGGGCATGCGAAATCGTCGCCCTCGACAACGGATCGACCGACGGCACGATCGAGATGCTCGAGCGAGCCGGAGCCACGGTCATCCGCGGCCAGTGGCGCGGCTACGCCAAAACCAAGCAGGAAGTCATGGACGCCTGCACGCGCCCATGGATCCTCAACCTCGACAGCGATGAATCGCTCGAGCCCGGCCTCGCCGCCGCCATTGCCGACGCCGTGCGCCGCGACGTCCCCGGCATCGTCGCCTACCGCGTCAACCGCCAGACCTGGTACCGCGGCCGCCCCTTGCGCCACGCGTGGCAGCCGGAGTGGATCACCCGCCTCGTGCAGCGCGGCGCTGCCGAGTGGACCGGCACCGAGCCCCACCCGCGCCTCGAAGTCCGCACCGGCGGCCGTATCGCCGACCTCGGCGGCGGCGAAGGCGCGAACCTGCGCCACGACTCCTTCGCGACCTTCGCCGAACACCTCGCACGCCAGGCGACCTACTCGCGCCTCGGCGCCGAAGCGCTCTTCGCCGAAGGCGTGCGAGGCTCATACCTGCGCCTGCTCACCTCGCCGCCGGGCGCGTTCTTCAAGCAACTCGTCCTCAAACGCGCGTTTCTCGACGGCCCGCCCGGATGGCTCGCCGCGGCAACTACCGCCGCCGGCACGCTCATGAAACACGCGATCCTGATCGAACTTTCGCAGAAGCGCGCAGGCCACGCCGCAGCGCAACCCAGCGAACTCGCTCCGTCCAACGCCCATACGCCCGCGCGGCCGCGGTGATACACTCGGACCGACAGCCCTGGCGAGGCCGGGCGCACCCCTGACCCTCCCTGCCCCAAGGAGATCCCCATGCGTACCCGGCTCAAGCACTTGGCCGCTATCGCCGTCTCAACGCTCACCGTCGCCGCGTCCGCGCTCGCGGGCGAGCCGATCGACATCAAGTACAAGTGGACCAAGGGCGACGTCGTCACCTACCGCATGGTCCAGGACACCACCGCCACGACCACGGTGCCGGGCCAGGCGCCGATGAGCATGACCCAGAAGTTCACCTCGACCACCCGCATGGAGGTCCAGGACGTGGCCGAGGACGGCGCCGCGACGGTGCGCTCGATCACCGAGGCGGTCCGCGTGGAGTCGAAGGCCCCGATGATGGGCGAGATGGTCTACGACTCGAGCGATCCGAACGCCACGAAGCCCGACAACCCGATGAGCGCGGTCTTCGACGCCATGATCGGCGAAGGCTTCATCATGGTCATCACGCCCGGCGGCGAAATCCGCAGCGTGGAGGGAATGGACAAACTCCTCGACAAGATGGCCGACCAGGTGGGTGGGCCGATGGGCGTCGAAGCCATCAAGAAGAACATGGGCGACGAGGCGATGCGCGGCACGATGGATCAGGCCTTCAAGATGTGGGCCAGGGAGGGCATCGAGCCGGGCGAGTCGTGGACCGGCACCCTGCAACAGAAACTGCCGATGGTGGGCACCATGAAGATGGACGCCACCATGACGCTCAAGGAAGTCACCCAGACCGACGGCCTGCGTCTGGCGCGGATCGCTCACGTCATCAAGACCTCGTTCGAGCCGGACAATGAGGGGGCCATGCCCGGCATGACGATGACGATGGAGCCCGCGACCAGCGAGGGCGAAACGCTCTTCGATCTTGACCGCGGCCAACTCTACCGCATGGAAATGTCGATGCCGATGCCCCTGACCGTCACGATGAACCAGGGCGGGCAGACGATGACCATGAAGCAGGACATGACCACCAAGATGGTCATGCAGCGAGTGGAGAACACCCCGCAGGCCAAGGACAAGGCGCCCGCCGAGAAGCCCGGCTCCTGAGCCGCAGCCCTCACCGGAACGCGCGTCCGCGCGGCCAGCGCCGCGCGGACGTCAATCTACATCGCAACCGCGACCGCCTCGGCCGCCGGCTTGGCAACCCCGCCCGTCGCCGCCGGGTAGCGGTACATGCGCTCAATGCGGCCGCTGATGCGGCACAGGAACTCGTGCGTGATCGAACCCGCCGCCGCCGCCAGCCGCGGCGGGTAGTTCGGCGCATGGCGGTCACGCCCCATGATCTCGACTTCCATGCCGACCGCGCACCAGTCCTCGGGCGCATCGGTCACGTCCACCGTGATCTGGTCCATGCTCACGCGGCCCACCACCGGGCAGTACACCTTGCGGATGTCCACATCATCCCCGCCCGAGCCACCGCTGCCGCGCTCCCAGCGCCGGCCGGTCAGCGCCACGACCCCGCCGCCGCTGCCCGTGTTGCTCAGCGCCCGCGGATACCCGTCGGCATACCCCACGGGAATGAGGGCCAGCCGCGTCGGCTGCGTCCGCCCCGGCCCGCGCGCCGGCGCCCGCCACGTTGACCCGTACCCCACGGGGAAGCCCACCGGCACTTCCTTCACGTGCGCCACCGGCGCCGTCCACCGCACCGCCGGCTCCAGCATCTCCGCCTGCTCGCGGAACTGCAGGTTCTCCGGGTCGCGCACCCCCTCGAGCCCGAACCCGTAGAGCGACTGCCCCACGCGCACCATCGTCCCGTGGAACTTCTCGCTCCGCAGCGTCCCCCACGTGTTCGCCGCGTGGATCGCCAGGTTCGCTCCCAGCCCCCCCGCCGCGACGAACCCCGCCGGCAGCAGCGGCTTGATCTCGTTGATCCACTCGTGGAAGACGCGCGCCTGCTCCCGCGTCGCCTCCCCGCTCTCATCCGGCGAGCAGAAGTGCGTCATCACCCCTGCCAGCGCCACGCGCCCGCCCGCCGTTCCGCCCCCGGCCAGCCGCGCCACCAGTTTCGCCGCCTCCGACGGCAGCGCCCCGCCGCGCCCCATCCCCGTGTCGAGGAACACGTGCGCCGCCAGCGTGCACCCCAGCCGCCCCGCGATCGCCCCCAGTTGCGTGAGTTGGTCCTCGTCGTGCACGGCGACGTGCAACCGCCCCGCCGCCGCGGCCCGGTACAGCGCATCGGTCCGATCCAACTCGCGCATCGGCGCCAGCACCAGGATCGGCGCGTTGATGTTCACCTCGGCAAGTTCGCGCGCCTCGTCCGGCGCGAACACCGCCAGCAGGTCCACGCCCCCGCCCGGCCCCTGCCCCGCCGTCACGCGCTTCGCCAGCCGCACCGCCCCCAGCCCGTACGCATCCTGCTTCAACACGGCGCACACGCCCACCTTGGGCCGCGCCACCCCCGCCCCTCCGGCCGCCGCGGCAGGCCCGCCGACAATCGAGCGGATCACGCGGAGGTTGTGGTCTACCGCACGCAGGTCGATCTCAAGGCGGCTGCTGGGCACTCCCCGCTCCTGTCATCCCGCCGCCCCGCCGAGTGCTGCTCGTTGCGCGGGCACGCACGCAGCGCCCGCCGCCGCGCCCCAACCGCGGCACGTTCTTGTATCGACCCCCGGGCATCCCTACGATCAGTCCAACACTGACGCACGGCTTGCGGCGAGGGTCATGGTACTGCCGCGGGCCACGGGGCCAAGCCCCCGCTCGATCCTCCTGTCGAGCCGGCGGCGACCGGCGGCCCCGATTCTCTCCCAGGGTCCGGTGGGCAACCGCGGTCGCGTGCCGCCGCCGACCGGCAGCCCGCACCCCACCCCCCGCGCGCGGAACATCGTTCCCACCAGCCGTATGAGCCAAGAAAACACCCCCTCGGCCCCATCTTCCCCCGAATCCTCCGAACCCAAGGCCCCGGCCCGCAAGCCGCGCCGGAGGCGGTCCAAGGCTCCCTCCGCCGAGGCCCCGGCGCCGGCCCCGGCCCCGGCCACTGTGCCGACGCGCATCGAGCCCGCGGCCCCGCCGGAACTCGAGCCCGGCCTCCCCCCCACCGCCGGCCTCCCCGTCGCCGGGCCGGACGCCCCCGACGAGATCTTCGTCCGGGACAAGACCTTCGCCGACCTCGGCCTGCGCAACAGCGTCCTCAAGGGCATCGCCGAACTCGGCTTCGAGCGCCCCACGACGATCCAGGCCCAACTCATCCCCCTGATCCTCAGCGGCAAGGACGTCCTGGGTCAGGCCAAGACCGGCACCGGCAAGACCGCCGCCTTCGGCCTCCCGCTGCTGCACATGGCGGCCAGGGGGAGCGAGTTCCAGGCGATCATCCTCGTCCCCACGCGCGAACTGGCCATCCAGGTCGCCACCGACATGGCCAACTTCGGCAAGTACACGCCGATCAAGACCTCCGCCGTCTTCGGCGGCCAGGCCGTCAAGGTCCAGGCCAAGAAACTCGAGAAGGGCCCGGAGATCATCGTCGCCACCCCCGGCCGCATCATGGACCTCGCCGAGCGGGGCATGATCCACTACCGCAACGTCCGCCAGGTCGTCCTCGACGAGGTCGACCGCATGCTCGACATCGGCTTCCGCGACGACATCCGGCGGATCCTCAAGTCCTGCCCCGCCCCCGGCCCCAAGGACCAGGGCGGCGGCGGGCGCCAGACGATCTTCGTCTCCGCCACGATCTCACCCGAAATCGAGTCCCTCGCCCGCTCGCACGCCAAGGACGCCGAGAAGATCGTCGTCACCACCGGATCGCTCACTGTCTCCCGCGTCCGCCAGTTCCACCTCCCCGTCGCCAAGTGGGACAAGCGCCGGCTCCTCCTGCACCTGCTCAAGCATGAGGAGCCCACGATGACCGTCGTCTTCTGCAAGATGAAGCGGACGGTGGACGAACTGGCCAAGTACCTCCGCGACAAGGGCATCGACGTCCACGCCATCCACGGCGACATGTACCAGTCGTCGCGGAACAAGGTCATCGAGAAACTGCGCAAGGGAACCCTCAGCGTGCTGATCGCCTCGGACCTGGCCAGCCGCGGCCTGGACGTCGAGGGGATCACCCACGTCATCAACTACGACCTCCCCGAGGACCCGGACGTCTACGTCCACCGCATCGGCCGCACCGCCCGCGCCGGCCGCGACGGCGTCGCGTGGTCCTTCGTCACACCCGAGGAAGGCAACCTCCTCACCCAGATCGAACTGCTCATCAACGCCGAGATCCCCAAACTTCACTACCCCGACTTCAAGCCCGGCCCCGTCCCCGAGCACGTCCTCGCCTCGCGCGAACTGGACGAGAAGCGCGCCAAGATCGCTGAGAGTTTCAACCGCTTCGCCACCCCGGCCGTGCTCCCCGAGCCCTCGGCCGCCGACCAGACCCGCTTCCCCGGCGGCATCGTCCCCACCAAACTCCCCCCCAAGCGCATGCACGGCCGCGTCCGCCCCAGCCGCTCCCTGAAGCAGGCGATCGCCCAAACCATGCTCGGCGCCAAGCCCCCCGCCACCTTCACCGGCACCAAACCCCCCGACCCCGAAGAACAGCACTAACAACCAACCTCGGCGCACCGCTCAGGCGAAGCAGCCCAGCCGAAGCCATCAGTTCCACAAAACCGAGCCCACCCCATCAGCGGCGGGCCGGATGTAGGACCGCGCACGGACAACGTTTCAACACGAAGCCCGCGAAGACCGCGAAGAATCAAAGAGGTCGAACCGCAGCGCGCTCTGTTTCCCGCTTCCTCTTTCCTGCTTCCTCCCCCCAACCACTCAATCCCGCGCTTATCAACGGTTTTGCGCACAGATCGTGCGCGCCAACCA
>CALAFV010000050.1 GCA_937891445.1 uncultured Phycisphaerales bacterium
CGTTCGCCAGGCCCTGGACGACCTGATCGCCCGCGGCTGGGTGCGGCGCAACCCCGGCTACGACCACCCGCTCCGCCCCGAGTACATCCTCACGCGCGCCGGCGGCCGCATCGCCCCCGTGTGCGTGCGCCTCGAGGACGCCCTCGATTCCGTGGGCGCTCGCGCCGTGGCCCTGCGCAAGTGGTCGATGCCCGTCCTCGACGCCGTCGCCGACGGACCTCGCCGGTTCCGCCAGATCGCGGAGCACCTGACCGGGATCACGGACCGCGCGCTGGCGATCGCTCTCAAGGATTTGTCCAGTTCGGACCTGATCGAGCGTCAGGAGGCCGACCCGACCGCCATCTACCGCGGCACCCCGCGCGGCCTCGTGCTCGCGCCCGTGCTCGCGGAACTGTGAACGGCGGCAAGGCGGCTTCGTTGATGTGGACGATCGTTCCGCCGCCCGCGCGACGATCCGCAAACTGGCCGGCCGCTATGCCTCCTCCCCCTCATCCTCGAAGAACGCCCGCGCCTCTTCCTCCGTCCAGTGGTCGGGCACGGATTCATCGGCCGCGTCGGCCGCGGGAGTCTCGGCCGCCGCCTCTTCCAGAGCGCGCACGTCCGCGAACGGCTCCTCCCCGCCCTCACCCTTGCGCTTCCGCCCCTTGATGATCAGCCGGATCGGCACTTCCGGGAACGGCAGTTCCTCGCGGAAGCGGTTGATCAGGAACCGCTCGTACGCCGGGTCGAACAGGTCCGGCCGGTTGACCACCAGCCCGATCGTCGGCGGCGCGACGCCCACCTGCGCCGCATAGTACAACTTGGCGAACGTCCCCAGTTTCGAGGGCGGGCCGCGGAGTTCGAAGATCTGGCGCACCAGCCGGTTCAGTTTCCCCGTCGTCACGCGCCGCAGCGACTGCTCGCGCAACTGGAAGGCCAGGTCGATCGTCTCGCGCACGTTCAGGCCCGTCGCGGCCGAGATGAACGAGATCGGCGCGTACGCCAGCCCCTTGAGTTCCTTGCGCAGGTACTCCTCGTACGACTCCGGCGTCACCGGCTTGCCGGTCGGCCCCACGCGACCCTGCACCAGGTCCCACTTGTTCACCGTGATCACGCACGGCTTGTACGCCTTGGTGATCATCGACCCCAGTTGCTGGTCCACCTGGCTCACCGGTTCGGTCGCGTCGATCAGCAGCAGGCAGACGTCCGCTCGCTCGATCGACCGCGCCAGCCGGTCGAACGCGAACCACTCGATCCGGTCCGCGAAACTCTTCTTCCGCCGCAGCCCCGCCGTGTCGATCGCCAGGAAACTCCGCCCGTCCATCTCGAAGCGCACGTCCACCGCGTCGCGCGTCGTCCCCGCGATCTCGCTGGTGATCACCCGCTTCTGCCCCGCCAGCGTGTTGACCAGCGTGCTCTTCCCGGCGTTGCGCTTCCCGACGATCGCCAGGCGCATGTCCACGTCCGGGGCCTGCTCCGGCTCCCCCGCCCCGGGCAGTTCCCCGACCATCTCATAGAGCCGGTCGATCAACTCGCGGCGCATGTAGTTGTTCTTCGCCGAGACCATCAGCGGCTCGCCGAACCCCAGCGCCGACGCCTCCAGCGCGTGCGCCTCCCACCGCGGCCCGTCCACCTTGTTGGCCACCACGCGCACCGGGATGCTCGGCCGGCCCTTGCCCCCCAGCACCCGCTCCCGCAGCAGCCGCGCGATCTCCTCGTCCTGCGGCGTGATCCCCGCCTGCGCATCGACCACCAGCAGCACCAGGTCCGCCGTCGCCACCGCCTCGGAGATCTGGAACTCGATGTCCCCCGTCAGCGTCGCCAGGTCCGCCCCCACCTCGTTGAACCGCCGCCCCTCCGCCACGTACGCCCCGTACCCCCCCGTGTCGGTCAGTTCCACATCCCGCGGCGGTCCCTCGTTGCCGGGCGCCTCGAGCGTGACGATCGCCGTCACCCGGTCCCGCGTCGTCCCCGGCGTCGGGTCCACGATGGACCGCTTCTCCTTCGCCAGCATGTTCATGATGGACGACTTGCCCACGTTGGGCCGTCCGATAATGGCCAGTCGCGGCAGGGGCATAGACCTCAAGGCTATGCGCCCGGCGCCGGGGACCATCGGTTCTCTTCCAAGGGGGCCGTCACCGCCCGCGCCCGGGCGTGGAAGGGTCCGGCCCGCGCGCTAGCGCGGGGTCGGGATGGGCTTCCCGGGGGCGCCGGTGAGTTCAGTGAGCACCCGCCGCAGGTTCCCCGGGTTCTCCGGCCGGGCGCCCACGAAGACAGCCCGGACGATCCCCTCCCGATCAATCACCACCGTGTGGGGGATCGCGCCGACTCGGAAGGAGCGCGCCAGCGATCCGTCTCGGTCCATGGCGATCGTCAGGTTCCAGCCCCGCTTGGCGACGAACGCTCGCACGTCGTCGTCTGCCTGCTTGAGGTTGACGGCGTAGAAGCGGACGCCGCGACCTTCGAACTCTTCGGCGACGGCGATAAGTTCCGGGATGGAGGCAATGCACGGCGCGCACCAGGTGGCCCAGAAGTCGAGTACAACGGCTGCCCTTGGAGCACACATCCGTGAGGAGATTGACGCCCACGTCCGGGATGTGGATAAGTACGGGACCTACGGCCGCGTGAGCAGGTCGCAGCGGCAGCCGTGCGGCGCGGAACCCTGTGGTCTCGCAATCCCAACTCCACCCTCACCGCCGCACCGTCAGCCGGAGGCCCGCCTCGTACCCGCCCGGTGGATTCGCGACGGCGCGCTCCATTGAATCGCCCGTGCACCCCCAGCCCCTCACCTGGGACGAGATGGCCCTCCGCCTCGGCGCTGCGCTCGCCGGCGGGTTCCTCATCGGCCTGGAGCGCGGCAGCAAGCGCCGCCCCGCCGGCATGCGCACCATGATGATGATCTGCCTTGGCTGCGCCGCCGCGACCATCGCCGGCGTTCAGGTCCTCGCCACTCGAGCGCCGGACGACTTCGGCGAGATCTCCCGCGTTCTCCAGGGCATCCTCGGCGGCGTCGGCTTCCTCGGCGCCGGCGTCGTCCTCCACCGCCAGGAGGGCGTCAAGGGCCTCACGACCGCCGCCGCCGTCTGGGTCGCCAGCGCCCTGGGCATTGCCTGCGGCCTCGGCGAGTACACCCTCGCCGGCATGCTCACCGTCGCGGCCCTCTTCGTCCTCTGGGCCCTCAAGCCCCTGGACCGCCTGATCACGCGCGAGGACTCGAACAACCACGCGCCCCGAAGCCCGCGTTCGGCCGACGCCGCGCCATAACCACCCCCCGGTCGGGCGCTCCACCCCGGTCCGCCCGTCGGCTATATTCCGGCCGGCTGGTGGCGGCGGGGTCCCCGGAGGCGAGATCGTGGTGTACGACATCCCCACGCGGATGAACATGGGGCGGAGGGGGCGGTGGAGCGCTCTCGGCACGCGGGTAGCCCTGGCCGCAGCCCTCATCGGGCTGCTCGCCGCGGCAGGTTACGCCCAGCCCCTCCGCATCGCCGCCTGGAACGTCACCAACTACACCGGCGGCCGCATCACCGACATCCAGACCGCCGTCTACGCCGAGTTCGAGGGGCGCTCCATGCGCCCCGACGTCATCGCCTGCCAGGAGTTCACCTCCCAGAACGCCGTGGACATCTTCCTCTGGGCCCTCAACAACGCCCCCGGCAGCCCCGGCGACTGGGCTGCGGCCCCGTTCTTCAACGGCCCCGACACCGACAACGCGTTCTTCTATCGCACCGGCCGCGTCGAGTTCCTCGGCGCGACGATCATCTCCTTCGGAGGCCCCTCACCCCTCCCGCCGCGCGACACCACCCGCTACGACTTCCGCCCCATCGGCTACACCGGCCCCACCGCAACCATCGCCCTCTACAGCGTCCACATGAAGGCCCAGGAGAGCGGCTCGGATGACGACGCCCGCCGCCTCCTCGAAGCCCAGCGCATCGTCGCCGACATCGCCCCCCTCCCCGCCGGCTGGCACCCGATCATGGGCGGCGACACCAACATCCAGACGGCATTCGCCAATGAGTACCGCGCCCTGGTCGGCCCCGACCCCCTCAACCCGACCGGCCCGCTCTTCGACCCGATCATGAGCCCCGGGGCCTGGAACAACAACTGCTTCTTCCGCTTCATTCACACGCAGGACCCCTCCGGCAGCGGCGGCATGGACGACCGCCACGACCAGATCCTCATCGGCGCCGGCCTGCGCGACGGCGTCGGCCTCGACTACCTCGGCTCCCTCACCACACCCTACAGCACGACGACCTGGAACGACCCCAACCACTCCTACCGCGCCTGGGGCAACGACGGCACCACCTGCAATGGCCCGATCGCCGTCGCCGGGAACACGATGGTCGGCCCCGCGATCGCCCAGGCCCTCCGCAACATCGCCACCACCTCCGGCGGCCACCTCCCCGTCTTCCTCGACCTGCGCCTTCCCCCCAAGATCGACGCCCCAACCTCCCTTGCCTTCGGAGAGGTCCCGCAGGGCGCCGGCGGCGGGTCCGTCGGCGTGACCATCACCATCGCCAACGCGGCCGACACCGCCCTCTGGACCGCCCCCGCCATCGCCGACCTCCGTTACACGATGGAGGCCTCCCCCGGCTTCTCAGCCCCCTCCGGCCCCTTCGCCGACCCCGCCGGCGGCGGCGGCCAGACCCACACGATCCTCATGGACACCTCCACCCCCGGCCTCAAGACGGGGACCCTGACAATCTCGTCCGACGACCCCGACACCCCGGTGGTTATCGTGACCTTGTCCGGGACCGTCCTCGGCGCGGGCGGGTGCCAGGCCGACTGGAACGGCGACGGCACGGTCACCTCCTCCGATATCTCTGCCTTCCTGACCGACTGGCTCGCCAGCCTGGGCGGCAACACCCTCGAGGCCGATTTCAATGGCGACGGCACGGTCACCTCGACCGATATCTCCGCCTTCCTCACCGCCTGGCTGGAGGACGTCGGCCACCCCTGCTGATTCCCGCCCGCCTTGAGTCCGGTTTGCTCGTTGTCCGCAAGTTCCGGGGTCGCGCATTCCGTCGTCCAGCACCCCGACTTTCGCGGGTTCCCCCTTGTCACATATCCCCGTATCGAGTACATAGATGAATGGCGGAGTCTGTCCGCCACCGGTCTGCTTTCTGGCCCGCCAATCGCGGCGGCCGCGGACACGGGTGTTTTCCGGAGTGAGAGAGCCGCAAGGCGGCTTGCGATACGCCGTGATCGGGCACTGACGCCCGTTTCTGGAAGGTGCCGGTGGTGTAGCCGGCAAGCAAGCGCAGCCATCCGTTTGTCAGTCGATCTGACCTGAAGAGGAGGTGTTTCGTGCGCAGCAGTACTCCCGTCTGGTCCGCACTGGGTCTGGCCGCATTGGCCGGCCTTTCCGCCACGGCCGTCGCGGCGCCGCCCAGCGCGTCCGACCGGCCCGTTCAGAGCCCCACGGTGACCGAGAGCGGCGGGATTCTCCCCAGCCGCCCCAGCGGCATGCAGCGGGGCGTCACGTGCGACCCCCGGAACGACGGCATCAACTGCCACACTGCGGACCTCACGCTCGGGGCTAACTTCTCCAATCTCGGTGCGAACAACTACCGCACGATGGACAACTTCACGCCGACCAACAGCAACCCCACGCAGCTGTGCTGGATCGGCCGCTACCAGAACCGCATCAATCCCATCGCCAACGAGTCCTTCCTCGTTCGCATCTTCGCCGATGTCGGCGGCCTCCCCGACCTCGATTCGGGCCCCATCTTCGAGCGGACCTTCGTCGCCAACGGCACCCCCGGCGTGGATCTCCTTGAGATGAGCTGCCTCTCCGGCGACACGTGCCCCGGCACCACCGACCCCGTCGCCGGTGGCCACTGGGTCTTCAGCGCCGAGGTCGCGGCGGGCTTCCCCGTGACCGGCGGCGGCTGCTACTGGCTTGAGATCGCCAACTCCGGCACCAGCAACCCCGGCTGCAGCACCGACTGGGACGGCAACGGCTCCGTCAACTCCAGCGACATCTCCGCCTTCCTGACGGCCTGGCTCGCCAGCCTCACCAACGGGGACCTCGACGCCGACTTCGACGGCTCCGGTCAGGTCAACTCCACCGACATCTCCGCCTTCCTCACCGCCTGGCTCGACCAGCTCGGCGGCGACTGCGGCGGCGAGGGCGCCCTTTGGGGCTGGGTCGGCAGCCAGACCGGCACCGACCTCTTCAGCCTCCAGGCGATCGACGGCGCGTACACGACCTTCACCCGCGCCGCCAACGACCGGTCCTTCTGCTTCAACGGCGGCGTGAACCCGCTCCAGGGCAACTGCGTCCTGCCGCCCATGCCGGAGATCTGCACGAACGACTCGGCCAACGGCATCCCGCCCAACGGTGGGCTGACCAACGGCTTCCGCGCTTCGGCCCCCGGCTCCACGCCCGGCTCCTGCTTCACGCCGTTCCAGCGTGCTGAGAACTTCCAGTTCGACCAGCCGCAGACCGTCACCAACGTCTGCTTCGGCGGCTTCTGGGTCAACACCGACGCCACCTGCGCCACCGTCGGCTTCACCCCGCCGGAGATCCCCGAGTTCCACATCCTCTACTACGAGGACGTGGACGGCTTCCCGGCGCCCACCCCGATGGCGTCCTTCGTGACCGGCCAGCCCGGCGTCAGCTTCGTCTGGGACGGTGACGAGGTCGTCAGCGTCACGCACCCGCCGGTGAACTTCGAGGCCAACACCTGCTACTACATCTCGATCGGCACCATCCAGAGCCAGGCCGCGCCTGGGCAGACCACCACCGGCTGGGTCTGGTTCCTGACCTTCAGCTCCACGCCCACGGGCGACAACTGGATCTACACCACCGACGCCACCGACCCCAACGGCTGGGTCCGCTTCGACATCTCCTCGCCGTCCCAGGGTGGCAACATGTGGTTCCTCTTCAACGCCGGCCCGACGACCCTCCCGGTCTGCGAGCCGCCCCCCTGTGACCCGTCCGAGATCCCGGTGAACGACGACTGCGCGAACGCCATCACGCTGGCCGTCCCCTCGGTGGTCACCGGCACCACGCTCTGCGCGACCCTCGACGGCGAGCCCGACTGCACCGGCTCCGCCTCCACCGCCCCCGGCGTCTGGTACCGCGTGCTCGGCACCGGCGGGATGATGACCGCCAGCGCCTGCCTCAACGTCAACTATGACGGCCAGATGGCGGTGTTCACCGGCGGCTGCGGCGGCCTCACCTGCGTCGGCGGTGGCGATGACACCTGCGGCGTGGGCGGCGGCCACGCGACGGTCAGTTGGCCGTCCACCGCGGGCGTCGAGTACCTCATCTTCGTCTACGGCTGGGGCGGCGCCACCGGGAACTTCACGCTCGAGGTTTCCTCGAACTGAGCCCCACGGACCGGCGGACCCCGCCGGCTCCTGATCGATCGATTCCCGTTCGGCCCCCGCGCCCACCGGCGCGGGGGCCTTTCGTTTTCAGCCCCACACGGCCGAGTGAAGCCGGCGCATCTCACGGTGCTGACTCGACTTATGGGATCACGGCCCCCGCGGCGACCGCTTCACCGCCCCCTCCCTCTTCCCCCAGTTCTTTTGGCGGCAGGTAGTTGTCGCCGCACCCCATTTCGGGTATATAGGTGGCTGGCGGTCGCTCGACCGCCGAACGAGGTCATCCGGATTCTCGAACCGCGGGCATTCGCCCGAGATTTCGTTTCGCTGAGGTCGTGGAGACAGAGTGGTTCCAACGAGGGCGAACAACCCTTACTTTCGGAGAGGAGAACGCGCAGGATCCGGCGGCGTAGCCGGTCAGGCGCTCTCGCCCTTTGCGTCGGTCTGAGAGGTCGACGAAGAGGAGGTGCTTTGTGCAGAATGGCTGTCGTTTCAGTGACCTGGTGCGACTGCTCGCAGTAGCAGGCGCCGTCGGGGCGGTGTCCGGAGCCGCCCTGGCCAACGATCCCGGCAGAACGCCGCCGGATCAGAAGATCGTCAAGACCCCGTCCGTCGTGAGTCCGAGCGTCGGCGTTACGCCGGTCGCCCCCGGCAAGGTCGAGTTCCCGGCCAAGGATGGGATGACCCCCACCAAGCCGCTCGTCCAGCAGGGTCCGTTCCTCCGCGGCCCCGGCCCGGCCAACGACGACTGCATCAACGCCGAGTTGATCGCTGTTCCCGGCACCGCCTTCGGCGACACCACCGCCGCCACGGCGGACCCCGACGACGCCATCTGCTCGGCCAGCGGCTGCGCGGGCCAGCCCGGTGTGTGGTACACCTTCTTCGGTAACGGCAACTCCTTCCAGATCACCACCTGCAGCGGCGCAACGTTCGACACGATGCTCCGCGTCTACACCGGCACCTGCGGCGCTCTGACCTGCGTCGGGTACAACGACGACGCCTGCGGCGTGCAGTCCACCGTCAACGTCCCCACGGTGAACGGCCAGCAGTACTGGGTCCTGGTCCGCGGCTATTGCGCCAACGGCAGCTTCACGCTCGACGTCATCGACCTCGGCGGCCCGCCCGCCAACGACGAGTGCGATGGCGCGATCATGCTGACGTGCAACAGCGTGACCGTTGCCGACAACACGCTGGCGACCATCAACCCCGCCGATCCCTTCATCTCCTGCCACTTCGGCGGCCCCCAGCAGGGCGACGGCAGCATCTGGTACAAGTTCGTCGCCACCGACACCTCGGCCCGCATCCAGACCTGCGGCAGCTTCGCGCCCGCCGATGACTCCATCATCGCCGTGTACGACGACTGCAACGGCTTCGAGATCGGCTGCTCCGAGGACTTCTGCGGCCTGCTCAGCCGCGTCGACCTCCAGGGGCTGACCATCGGCAACACGTACACGATCATGCTCGCCAGCTATGACGTGTCCGATCAGGGCATGTACACGCTCGAGCTCGTCTGCCCCGTCCCGGCGGCCGCGCCGGGCGACGAGTGCTCGTCGGCCCTGCCGATCGCCTCGCTGCCCTTCAGCACCAGCGGCGACACCAGCATGTTCGAGCCCGATGCCGGCCTGCCCGCCTGCGGCGCCGGCGCGGCTGCGCCCAGCGTCTGGTACTCCGTCGTCGGCACGGGCAACACCTTCCTTGCCACGCTGTGCAACGGCACCAGCTACGACTCCGCTCTCGCCGTCTTCGCCGGTGACTGCGGCGCGCTCACCTGCGTCGCCAACAACGACGACTTCTGCGGCCTGCAGTCCCAGGTCACCTTCCCGACCTTCGCCGGTGAGACCTACTACATCGTCGTCCGCGGCTTCAGCGCCAACGCCGGCTTCTACACCCTCGACGTGAGCGAACTCCTGCCTCCGCCGAACGACGAGTGCGAGAACGCGATCGCGATCGGTTGCAACGAGACCGTGATCATCGACAACCTCGCTGCGACCACCAACCCGTTCGATCCGTTCTTCTCCTGCCACGCCAGCGGCCTCCCGTCGCAGGGCTACGGCACGATGTGGTACTCCTTCACCGCCGGCGACACGTCCGCCCGCTTCGTCACCTGCGGCAACGTCACCCCCGCCGATGACACGCTCCTGGCCCTCTACGACGGCTGCAACGGCATCGAGCTGGCCTGCAACGACGACTACTGCGGCTTCCTCAGCCGTCTGGACGTCCACGGCCTGACCATCGGTAACACCTACGTCCTCCAGTTCGCCGCCTGGAGCGCCAGCGACCAGGCCACCTACATCATGGACGTGATCTGCCCCGTCCCGCCGATCCCGCCGGGCGATGAGTGCCCGACGGCCCTGGCGATCGAGTCTCTCCCCTTCAGCACCAGCGGCGACACCAGCATGTTCGAGCCCGACGGCGGTCTGCCCGACTGCGGCGTCGGCGCGGCTGCGCCCAGCGTCTGGTACTCGATGGTCGGCACCGGCGGCGTCATCGAGGTCTCCCTCTGCAACGGCACGAGCTACGACTCCGCCCTCGCCCTCTTCACCGGCGACTGCGGCGCGCTCACCTGCCTCGGCAGCGATGACGACGGCTGCGGCATCTTCGCCGGCCCCTCTCGCATGCTCTTCGTCAGCAACCCCGGCCAGATCTACTACATCGTCGTCCGTGGCTACGGGACCAGCTTCGGCTTCTACACCCTCGACGTGACCGACCTCGGTCCCCCGGCCGAGGGTGACTTCTGCACCACGGCCATCCCGGCCGACGTGCCCAGCTCGGTCTCCGGCGACACCAGCCTGTACACGCCGGATGGCGGCATCCCCGCCTGCGGCGTGCTCGCCAACGCCCCGACCGTCTGGTACTCCGTCGTCGGTAACGGCAACCGCTACCGCGCCAGCATGTGCGCCGGCACCGTCTACGACGGCGCCCTGGCCGTCTACACGGGCTTCGACTGCGGCGCTCTGACCTGCGTCGCCTCCGACGATGACGGCTGCGGCATCTTCGCCGGCCCGTCCGAGGTCACCTGGGACACCGTGGACGGCCAGACCTACTACGTCGTGGTCGGCGGGTACGGCACCAGCGCCGGCTTCTACACCCTCGACCTGATCGACATCGGTCCTCCGTGCGAACTCGACGTTCCGCCCGGCGCCGACATGGAGAATGAGTTCGACTGCGGTCTGCCGTTCGACGCCGTCAACGGCGGCTGCAACAGCTCCCCGGCCATGTTCGGCACCGTCCAGTGCGGCGTCCCGCTCTTCGGTTCGACCGCGTGGGATCCGTCCATCGGCCTCCGTGACACCGACTGGTACCTCTTCGAACTCACCAGCGACGACACCGTCACCATCACGGTCCGCAGCGAGGCGGTCACCATCTTCGGGTTCGTGGGTGACGCCGTCGGGCCGATCCCCTACAGCGATCCGTCCTGGTGCAACTTCATCACCCAGGTCAACCCCTACATCGTCGGTACCGACGACTGCGGCGACAACGTCCTCTCCACCTTCCTGACCGCTGGCACCTACGTCGTCTTCGTCTCCACGCTCTTCGCCGACAACCCGGTCCTCTGCGGCTTCCGCAACGACTACGTGCTGACCGTCGAGACCTCCAGCTGCCAGGGCGCCGTTGACTGCAACGGGAACGGGATCCCGGACAGCGTCGAGATCGCCGCCGACCCGGCCCTCGACTGCTACAACCCGGCGGTCATCCAGAACCCCAACGTCATCGGTGGTCCGGACGGCGCGCTGGACTCCTGCCAGTGCCAGGGCAACTTCAACCGCGACGGCGCCGTGAACTCG
>CALAFV010000051.1 GCA_937891445.1 uncultured Phycisphaerales bacterium
TGGCCGTCGGGACCGGTGTACGCCGCGCGGTAGCGACCGGACTGGCGCCGCTCGCCATTATCCTGTCAGCGGCGTTCTGGACGCTTCTGTGGGGACCGATCGGACTGTTGATGGCGATCCCGCTGACGGTGGTTCTCGTGGTGCTCGGACATCATGTGGAGCGGCTCGAGTTCCTGAATGTCCTTCTGGGCGACACGCCCCCGCTCACCCCTCCCGCGGCGTCCGTCGCCGCCGCAGGGCCGGATTCCCCAGTTGCCCACAGGCCGCCATCGTCTCCCGCCCCTTCGTCCGCCGCCGCTTCGCGTACACCCCCTCCCCCCGCTCGCTCCCCTCCAGCAGCCAGGAGAGGAACAGGTCCACGTCCGCCTCCTCCGGCGCCGGCCACGGCGACCCCTCCCGCGGGTTGTACGGGATCAGGTTCACCATCCCCTTCAGCGGCGGCCGCCCCTCGTACGCCCCCCGCCCCAGCACGAAATCCACCACCTCCCGCGCGTGTTCCCGCCGGTCGTTCACCCCGGGGATCAGCACGTACTCGAAGCAGATCTTGGCCCCGCCGTACAGCGGCCACTCCTCCAGCGCCCGCCGCAACTCCCCCATCGGCATGGCCCGGTTGATGGGCATGATCCCCCGCCGGACCTCGTCGTTGGGGGCGTTGAGGGAGATCGCCAGGTTCAGCCGCCGCCACCCGTGCTCCCGCACCCGCGCCCCCAGCCGCCGGATCCCATCGACCCTCCCCACGGTCGAGACCACGATCTTGCTCATCGGCAGCGCGATCCCGCGGTGGTCCGTCAGCACCTCGATCGCCTTCATCACCGCGTCCAGGTTGTCCATGGGCTCCCCCATCCCCATGAACACCAGGTTGCTGACCTTCCGGCCCAGCAGGTGCGTCGCCGCGAACCACTGCTGCACGATCTCCGCCGGCTCCAGCGAGCGGATCAGCCCCATCTGCGCCGTCTGGCAGAAGGTGCACCCCATCGCGCACCCGACCTGCGACGACACGCACAGCGTGTACGTCAGCCGCCCCTTCCGCCCGACCATCGGAATCAGCACCGACTCTGTCTCCAGCGGCGGATCCCCCTCCGCCCGCCCCCGCACAAGTTGCGTGAACTTGATCGTCGTCCCCTCGGCGCACTCCGACGTCAGCGTCCGCTGGATGCCGGCAACAGCCGCCGGCGCGCCAGATGGGTCCTGCACGTCGCCCCGCTCGAACACGGCCCGGTAGCGCTCCAGCGCACCGACCCGGCCCCCCTTGGCCCCCACCCGCACCGCCGCCTCCGCGAACTCCTCCGCCGTCATCCCCAAAGCGCCGGGGGCGGCCGGAGCCGAAGCGGCCGGGCGGTCGGAAACCGTGTTGAGCGTGATCATTTCGGCGTCGTGCTTCAGCGGGGCGCGGCGGGCGTCGATACACAGACGCCACGGCCGCGGCCGGATCGTAGGAAGCCCCCGCAGCCCACCCCGCTGGAACAGGCGCGAGAGATCAACGGCGGGCCCGGTCACGGACGACCGGGCCTGTCGCCGCGCGCACGCCGCACGCGACGCGCACGCCGGGCGCACCCGCCCGCCATCCGCCGACTGCAATCGCTCCCGCCCGATTGACTCGCCCTCGCCGGCTCCATACATACTTACATGGGAGACAACGGACAAGGCACCACGACGGCGACCCGCACCCCCCTTCCCGGCAGCGCCACAGGGGTTGGGGGGAGTGAGGCTCTTGACAGCGTTCTCGCCGACCCCGCCCGTCACAAGATCGTCGCCGAGGGCATCACCTTCGACGACGTCCTCCTCCTCCCCCGCTACAGCGACGTGATGCCCGCCGACGCGGACGTCTCCACGCGCCTCAGCCGCAACATCCGCCTCAACATCCCCCTGGTCTCGGCCCCGATGGACACGGTGACCGAGCACGCCCTGGCCATCGCCCTGGCCCAGGAGGGCGGCATCGGCATCATCCACCGCAACCTCCCCATCGAGAGCCAGGCCCGCGAGGTCTCCAAGGTCAAGCGCTCCGCCAACGGCGTCATCCTCGACCCCGTCACGCTCGGCCCCAACGACACCGTCGCCCGCGCCCGCGAACTCATGCGGGAGCACAACGTCTCCGGCTTCCCCGTCACCGACGACGGCTCCAGGGCCCTGCGCTCCAAGGGCAAGGTCCTGGGCATCCTCACCCGCCGCGATCTCAAGTTCGTGGAAGACCCCTCCACGCCCGTCAAGGAGATCATGACCTCGGACAACCTGGTCACGGCTCCTCCGGGCACCACCCTCGAAGAGGCCGAGCGCATCCTCTACCGCAACAAGGTCGAGAAACTCCTGCTGGTCCACCCCGACCGCCGCCTGGCCGGCATGATCACCCAGCGCGACATCGACCGTCTCAGCCAGTTCCCCCGCGCCGTCACCGACGCCCGCGGCCGCCTGCTCTGCGGCGCCGCCTGCGGCGTGGACGCCTACGAGCGCGTCGAAGCCCTCATCGCCGCCGAGGCCGACGTCATCGTCATCGACACCTCCCACGGCCACAGCGAGAACGTCCTCCGCACCGTCCGCACCATCAAGCAGAAGTACGGCGTCGAGGTCATCGCCGGCAATGTCGCCACCGCCGAGGCCGCCAAGGCCCTCGTCATGGCCGGCGCCGACGGCATCAAGGCCGGCATCGGCCCCGGCTCCATCTGCACCACCCGCGTCGTCACCGGCGTCGGCGTCCCGCAGATCACCGCCATCTTCAACGCCGTCCGCGGCGTCGCCGAAGCCGGCGCGGCCTGCGGCCCCGACGGCGAGGGCGGGGTCCCCGTCATCGCCGACGGCGGCATCCGCATGTCCGGCGACATCGCCAAGGCCCTCGCCGCCGGCGCCCACGCCGCGATGATGGGCTCCCTCTTCGCCGGCCTCGAGGAGTCCCCCGGCGAACTGGTGATCTCCCACGGCCGCCGCTACAAGTCCTACCGCGGCATGGGCTCCGAGGGCGCCATGATGGCCGGCTCCGCCGACCGCTACGGCCAGGGGCGCGACGGCAAGAAGTCGATGAAGTACGTCCCCGAGGGCGTCGAGGGCCTCGTCCCCTACCGCGGCACCCTCGCCGAATACGTCTACCAACTCGTCGGCGGCCTCCGCGCCGCGATGGGCTACTGCGGCTGCCGCACCATCGACGAGTTCCGCGAGCACACCCGCTTCTGCCGCGCCACCTCCGCCGGCGTCATCGAAAGCCACCCCCACGACATCCGCATCACCCGCGAAGCGCCCAACTACACCGTGGCGAACTCGGGGGAGTAAGCCCGGCCGACGTACCGCCTTCCCCGCCCCCCGCCGCAGGTCCGTGTGCTCGCATGCCCACGGGCGACGCCGGCGGTGCATAGGTATGGGCGACCAGCAGCGCAACGACTATCTGCACAACCTCGTGCGCCATATGGAGCGCACGTGGAAGGCGCTCCCGCTGCACGAATCGCTCGCTGGCGCCGAACCCATCCAACTCCGCGTCCTGACCAGAAAGTACGAGGGCGCCCGGGAACTCCAGCCGCAGCGCCGGATCTTCGAGAGCCCCCTCGCCGCTGTCCGTGCCGCACCACATGCTCCTCCGACTTGGGTACGCGTCCGTTGAACGCAACATCAGGACAAAGATCGCCAAAAGGATCGGCAGGCGAGTCTGTCCCCCTCACATGCACACCTTCGTCGAACCGCAACGAGCCGCCCGCCGCCGCGTGCTGTGAGAGAAACGCATCGTTCGTCCCGGCCGTCCCCCTCGCCCAAGTGCTCGCCTGACCACCCCCTCCCGATCCTCCTCAACCCTGTGGACGCCCCCCAGTTCATACCGCCCCCCTTCCGCCCCGTCCGAAAACCCGATACCATCTGACCAACCGGCCCCCAACCGGCCGATGGATAAAGATGTAACCCCCCCGCGGGCCACACGCCCCTGAGGAGACCCCCATGCTCCGCACCAACAACCCCGCCCTCCGCGAGGACGTCTTCCGCAAGCCCGAGACGTGGGACTCCTTCCAGGCCGCCCAGCGCGGCGGCGCCGTCGCCGTCGGCCCCGCGGCCCGCCCCGGCGTCATGACCCTCCAGGGCGCGGTCAACGCCTCCTTCATCCTCCTGGGTCTCTGCGCCGCCACCGCCATCGCCGGGTGGATGTTCATCCAGAACAACACCGCCATGGTCCTCCCCGTGACCTTCGGCGGCGCGATCGCCGGCATGGTCCTGGCCCTGATCATCTCTTTCCGGCCGCGGACCGCCCCCTTCCTCGCGCCGGTCTACGCCATCGGCGAGGGCGCGTTCGTCGCCGGCATCTCCATGGTCTACGCCACCTACGCCCAGGGCACCAACCTCGGCGGCGCCACCGGCACCGGCATCATCTTCCAGGCCGCCCTGCTCACCTTCGGCATCCTCGGCGCCCTGCTCCTGGCCTACACCACGCGGCTGATCAAGCCCAGCGAGAACTTCAAACTCGGCGTCGCCGCCGCCACCGGCGGGATCTTCTTCGTCTTCATCGCCCAACTCGTCCTGAACCTGGTCTTCGGCATCACCATCCCGTACATCTGGTCGTCCGGCCCGATCGGCATCGCCTTCGCCGGCTTCGTCGTCGTCATCGCCGCCCTCAATCTCGTGCTCGACTTCGACTTCATCGAGCAGGGCGCCGAGAACGAACTCCCCAGGCACATGGAGTGGTACGCCGCCTTCGGCCTGCTGGTGACCCTCGTCTGGCTCTACGTCTCCATCCTCCG
>CALAFV010000052.1 GCA_937891445.1 uncultured Phycisphaerales bacterium
CGGTGACATGCACGGTGGCCCCGCCGTCGAGGGCGGTGATTGCGAACTCTTCCTTCGTCATGGGCGGTCCTTTCGGAAAGGGGGGTGTAGTTGACGGCGGAATAGGTACCCTGCCCCACGCCGCGATGCCAGCGGGTTCACCGGGATTCCCACAAGATCGAGTTAGGGGACCGCGGGCCCGTCGGTGCCGCGCCGTGCCGTCCACCGGCGGACCCGGCGGATGCGGGGAAACACCCGCCGGAGGACGAAGCCGAACTCGCGCAGGGTCAGGAGATCGGGCGACACCTCGCCGACGGGGGGCGGGAGGGCGCGGTGCTGGGCGTACCACTCCCGGTACCGGCGGTAGAGGTCAGCGGCGGGGACCCAGGTCTCCGGGCCGCCGTCGTCCGCGTAGTCGGCCAACGCGGCCCGTACGTCCGCCTGCTCGGGGGCCGGCGGTGTGCCGGGGCGGCAATCACGCCAGAGGACGAACTTCCGCCGCCAGACGGGGCCGGGTGCGGCCATCGGTCAGCCCCCCGCCCGGGCGGCCGCGATGGTGGCGAGGACGGCCGCGCGAACGTCCGCGGGCAGGGTCGGCCAGACCGCGATAACGCTCGCCAGGTCGGGGTCGGCGGGGGCGGTTTGCGTCAGATTCGCGTCACCCGAAACCGAACCCCGCGAATCTCCCGAAGAATCCGCGATTGTTGGGGTCCAGTATCGCCCACTTCCCGAGATCCCACCGGATCACACCCGGCACCAACCCCCACGAAATCCGCGAGATTCGTGGGGGTTTCGCTTTTGGCTGAGCGCCCCTGGGACCGCTTGGGCGCCCCTGTGTTGCCGGAACTGGCCGCCATCTCGTCGCCCCCCCCCAACTACAACATGGACGGCTCGGTCAACCTCATCGACCAGGCGCTCTTCAATCAGGACCTGGCCAACAACAACCCCAAGGCCGATTATGACGGCGATTGCGCACTGACGTCCGCGGACGCTGACATGTACACCGCCGCCAAGAACACGCCGCATGCTTACTGCGGCCCGATTCTCGAGGACTGAGCGGTCAGGTGGTAGCGGGAAGTCCAGCGCGGCACGCCCCGTTCTGATGGGGCGTGCCGCATTTCATTCGAAGGGGTGGCCTCCACCGGCGTTCTCCCCAACGACAGCCGGGCGCCCGCTGAGGAGCGCCCGGCCGGCGGCGGGTCTGAGATTCTCCCCGTCGTTCAGCACCCGCCGTTGACGGCTTGGAGCCACGCCGTCAACATCGCGCTGATGTCGCTGGAGTTCACCGTCCCATCCTCGTTGAAGTCCGCGTCGAGCGTCCCCGCGTTGACGGCCCCCAGCCACGTCGTCAGGAACGCGCTGATGTCGCTGGAGTTCAC
>CALAFV010000053.1 GCA_937891445.1 uncultured Phycisphaerales bacterium
CGCGCAGCGCGCCCGCGCGCAAGCCCGCGAAGGCCAGCGCGTCCGCCAACCTCGCCCGCGTCGGCCCCGGCGCCAGGTCGTACCGCACCATCCCCGCGTGCTCGAAGAACCGCGACCGCGTTCCCAAGGCCGCGATCGCCTCCGTCGCCGGCGTCAGCGGCGACGCCAGGTACGCACGCACCAGCCGCTGCGCGACCCCGCGCCTGCGCCACGCCGGCGCGACCATCACCCGCGAGATCGTCCGCACCTCGTCGTTGAGCCGCCGCGCATCATCCCGCGGCCGCCCCGTCCGGTACCGCCCCGGCCACGCCAGGTCCCGCACCGGGCTGTTGAGCGTCGGCATGCTCACCGCCAGCACGCCGACCAGATCCCCCGCCGTGTCCCGTGCCGCCAGCACGCACACCACGCCCCGCGGCGGCGCTGCGCGGTAATGCAGCGGCAGCAGCGCGAGCAGGTCGGCCGCCGTCCCCGGCCCGATCCGCACCACAGGATCAGGTCCTGCCGCGCTCACGCCGCTTCCTCCTCGCGAGCCGGCCCCGGATCCGAAGCAGTGGGGGGCGTCCGCCGCGGCGACGCGGCAGCCGACGCCGCCAGCGCCAGCACGGCGTCCCGGTGCCGCCGCACCGCCGCCACGCTCATCTTCAGGTGCGCCGCCGCCTCGCGCACCGTCCGCCCTTCGAGGATGCACGCCGTCGCCACCGCCCGCATCGGCCGCGGCCACGTCTCGCGGTGGCCCGCGACGAACGCGAATGCGGGCGTATCCATCCGCGCCGCGATCCGCCTGACGCGGGCGCCGATCGTGTGCGGGCGCCGCCCCGCCGCCCGCGCCAGTTCGCTGAGCGTCATCCCGCGTCCGAAGACCGAGCGGATCAGCGCCGCCTCGTCCTCCCTCAGCAGGTCGGCCCGGGCCAGCAGCACTTCCGCCGCGCGGGCCAGATCGCCGCGCCGGCGCAGGTCGTACTCGGTCGTCCGTTCCGCCCGCCTCCCGAGTTGCCCGGCCCCCGAGCCGTCCCGCCCCGCTCCGCCCCGGTCGCACACGCTCCGCATGTGAACAACCCCCTGAGCAAGTGACCTGACTAGAGTTCACCAAGCGGCGAACTTTGGTCAGAGTTTCGCTCGGTGGTTGACAGTTTGCAAGGGTGATGTACGGTATATCGAACAGATTGCGCACAAGGACCGACGATGCGCGCCGATGACCGACAGCCTGCCGCCGGCGATTCCCCGGATCAGGGGATCGGCGCCGTCCTGCGCGCCCGCCGCAAGGCCCGCGGCCTGACGCTCGCCGCGCTGGCCGCAAAGGTCGGCTGCACAAAGGGTTACCTCTCCGAGATCGAGAACGGCCACAAGCCCCCGCCCGGTCCGGCCCTGATCGACGCCCTTGAGCGGGCCTTGGCGATGGAGCCGGGCTCCCTCCGCGCCGCCGCCGCGTGGCAGGTCGCTCCCGAGGAGGTCAAGCAGGAGGTCGAGCGCCTCCGCGGCGCGGTCCTCATGTCCGGCCCCC
>CALAFV010000054.1 GCA_937891445.1 uncultured Phycisphaerales bacterium
ACGCTCAAGGCCGTCCCCCCCACCGCCGTGGAGGTCTCCCCGCCCACCCCTCCTACCTCCCCCACCTCCCCTGCTTCCACACCTCCGATCCTCGACCCCGCCGCCGAGCCTCTGGTCGTCGCGGGCCGGACGTTCCACAGCCGGCTCTTCGTCGGCACCGGAAAGTACCGCGACTTCGAGACCATGCGTGCCGCCCTGGACGCCTCCGGGTGCCAGGTCGTCACGGTCGCCGTGCGGCGCGAGCGGCTCTACAACGCCGACGGCCGCTCCCTGCTCGAGTTTCTCGACCTGGACCGCTACACGATCCTGCCCAACACGGCCGGGTGCTTCTCGGCCGAGGACGCCGTGCGCGTCGCCCGCCTCGGACGCGAGTTGCTCACCCAACTGGGCAACCCCGGGGCCAACTGGGTCAAACTGGAGGTTCTGGGCGACAAGAAAACCCTTCTCCCCGACCCGGTCGGGACCCTCGAGGCCTGCCGCGAGTTGGTTGCCGATGGGTTCCAGGTCCTCTGCTACACGTCGGACGACCCGATCGCGGCCCTGCGCCTGAAAGAGGCCGGGGCGGCGTCGGTCATGCCGGCGGGGTCGCCGATCGGGTCAGGGCAGGGAATCCTGAACCGGGCCAACATCCTGCTCTGCCTGGAACTGCTGAAAGAAGGGGACCCGGCATACCCGGTGATTGTGGACGCCGGGGTCGGCGGGGCCTCCGACGTGGCGGTCGCGATGGAACTGGGCGCCGACGGGGTGCTGCTGAACACGGCCGTTGCCCACGCCCGGGACCCGGTCCTGATGGCCCACGCCATGCGGCACGCGATTACCGCCGGGCGGCAGTCGTACCTTGCCGGGCGGATCCCGCGGCGGCGGTACGCCTCGGCGTCCAGCCCCTTCGAGGGCGTGATCGCGCCGATTCCCGGCGAGTAGCCCCGATAACAGGCAAAAACGAAGCGGGCCCGCGCTTCCGCACGGGCCCGTCGAAGTGGGCGCAACTGGATTCGAACCAGTGACCTCAGCTATGTGACAGCTGCGCTCTAGCCAGCTGAGCTATGCGCCCTTCGCCGCCCGCCGCAGCCCCTGGGGCCGCGGGACCGCCCGGGTCAACGATAGGCCCCTTTCGCCCGTCGTGCCGCTCCAAGGGGCCGGCTCACCGCCGCCGATACTCCGGCCGCGAGAACCTGCCTGCGCCGGGACATCTGGATGTGCGCCGGCCAGCGAGCGGATCTTGGTTCTTGTGCCGATTAGTACGATCCCCAAACCAAAATCCGCCGCGGGTCAAAGCGGCCGTTTGTGGTAGTCTGAAGACACTCGTGGTGAACTTGTCGTTCTGTTCCCTCTGTCCGCGCGGTGTCGCCGCGCCTATGGAAGCCGTCATGCACCGAACACGCGTCATTACCGTGGTTTCCGTCCTGGCCTGTTCCTCGCTTTTGGCCGCCGCCGGCACCGCCTCCGGACAGGTGAAGTTCAAGAGTGGGGTGGCCGACCTCCCCGTCCTCGATGGCCCGGCCGCCCGCCTCGCGGCGGTGCAGGATCTGGCCGGCCGCGCTGAGCAGCGGGTCGTGGTCCAGTTCGACGGCCCGCTCTCGGTTGCGAAGCGGGAGGCCCTGGCACGCGCCGGCCTCGTACTGCAGTCGTACGTCGGCGATCACGCCTACTTCGCGAAGATCGCCGCCGGTGCCGATGCACAGAACATCGCGGCGGAACGCTCGCTGCGTTCGCTGGCGCCGATCCAGGTGCAGTGGAAACTGGACCCGAAGTTGACGGCGGCCGAGCCGCCGTTCTGGGCGGTCGTCGATGACCGCGATCCCGAAAACCCGGTCGTCGGCGTGTACGTCCTGTTCCACCCCGATGCGCCGATGGGGCTGGCGGCGGTCGAAACCGTGCGTCGGCACGGCGGCGTGGTGCGGACGGAACTGATGACCATGCCGGCGCTGGTGGTGGAACTCCCGGCGTCGAACATCGCGGCCCTGGCCGCCGAGCCCGACGTGCAGTGGGTCGAGGCTCCCCTGCCGCCGATGACCGACCTGGCCCTGCGCAACGACTCCAACCGCGAGCGCACCGGCGCCGACATCGTGCAGGCCGCGCCGTACAACCTCGACGGTTCGGGTATCACCGTGTTCGTCTTCGACGGCGGGCGTGTGCGTGCCACGCACGAGGCCTTCGGCGGACGGGTCACGGTGATCGACAACTCCTCGCAGTCCAGCCACTCCACCCACGTCGCCGGCACGATCGGCGGCAACGGCCCCAGCGCCGCCGGCCAGCTCCGCAAAGGCATGGCGCCGGGCGTCACGCTCCTCTCCGCGGGCCTCTCGACCAGCGGCCAGGGCATCTTCCTGTACAGCAACCCGTCCGACCTCGAGACCGACTACAACACCGCGATCAACTCGCACGACGCCGACATCGCCAACAACTCCATCGGCACCAACACCGAGACCAACGGCTTCCCCTGCTCGATCCAGGGCGACTACGGCCTGGTCGACTCGATCATCGACGGCATCGTCCGCGGTTCGCTCGGTCGCCCGTTCCGCGTGGTGTGGGCCAACGGCAACGAGCGTCAGGGCAGCCGCTGCGACATCGAGGGCTTCGGCGACTACTACTCCGTCGCCCCGCCCGCGGGCGCCAAGAACCACCTGACCGTCGGCGCTCTGAACTCCAACGACGACTCGATGACCTCCTTCTCCTCCTGGGGTCCCACCGACGACGGGCGCATGAAGCCCGACGTCTCCGCCCCGGGCTGCCAGTCCGGCGGCGATAACGGCGTCACCAGCGCAACCAGCACCAGCGACACGTCCTACGGCGCGAACTGCGGCACGTCGATGGCCTCCCCGACGGTCTGCGGCCTCGCGGCGCTGGTTCTCCAGGACTTCCGGGCCAACTTCCCGGGCATGCCCGACCCGCGGAACTCCACGCTGCGCGCCCTGTTCGCGCACACCGCCGAGGACGTCCTCGAGCCCGGACCCGACTACAGGTCCGGCTACGGCTCGGTGCGCATCCAGCCGGCGATCGACCTGCTGCGCGTCGGACGGCTTCAGGAGGACTCCGTCGATCAGGGCGATGTCTTCACGACGCAGATCCAGGCCACCGCGGGCGTTCCGCTGAAGGTGACCCTGGCGTGGGACGACCCGCCGGCGACTCCCAACGCGGCCACCGCCCTGGTCAACGACCTGGACCTGCGGCTCATCGACCCCAACGGCCAGGTCCACCTGCCGTGGACGCTCGATCCGCAGAACCCGTCGTTGCCGGCGGTCCGCACCGCCCCCAACCGGCGTGACAACATCGAGCAGGTCTACGTGGAGAACCCCACTCCCGGCATCTGGACGGTCGAGGTCGTCGGCTTCAACGTCCCGGAGGGACCGCAGGTCTTCTCGATCGTCGGCGCGGGCGTCCTTTCGGGCCTTGTGATTGAGCCCACGCTGCTGCCGGAGTACCTGCCGCCGGGCCAGCCGTTCGAGGCAGACGTGCTGATCAACGTCGTGAACCAGGATCTCGTGCCCAACTCCGTCATGGCGCACTACCGCTACGACGGCGGCGAGTTCAACGCCGTGCCGATGGCGGACCTCGGCGGCGGCCTGTACCGCGCGACCCTCCCGCCCCCTTCGTGCGGGAACAACGTCGAGGTCTACTACAGCGCCACGGGCACGGCCTCCGGCACCAGGGTCTCCCCGCCGTCAGCCCCCAACGACGTCTTCACGGCGCAGGTCGGCCTCAACGTGACCAACGTGCATGACACGTTCGAGACCAACACCGGCTGGACCGTCATCAACACGCCCTCCGGAACCGGGACGTTCACGGGCGCCTGGGAGCGCGCGATCCCGATCCCGGCGACCGGCGCGCCGCCCGCCGACGTGGACCCCGACGGCGCCGGGTACTGCTTCGTCACCGGAAACGGCGCCGGCAACTTCGACCTCGACAACGGCACCACGACCCTGATCTCTCCCCCGCTGGACGCCACCGGCGGCGAAGCGACGGTCTCCTACTGGCGCTGGTTCTACAACGCCAACGGCCAGCTCGACACACTGCTGGTCGAACTCTCCCCCGATAACGGCGCGACGTGGCACGTCCTGGAGAACGTCGGCCCCAGCGGCGCCGACGCCGTCGGCGGGTGGCGCTTCGCCAGCCACGTGCTGCCCCCCGAGTGGTCAACCAACCAGGTCCGCCTGCGCTTCACGACCTCCGACCTGGGCACGCAGGCCATCGTCGAGGCGGCGATCGACTCCGTGAAGATCACCACCCTCAGTTGCAACGACCCGGTGGGCTGCCCCGCCGACTGGAACGGGGACGCGCAGGTCAACTCCAGCGACATCAGCGCGTTCCTCACCTCCTGGCTCGACAGCATCAACAACAACGACCTCAACGCCGACTTTGACGGCTCCGGCAGCGTCAACTCCTCCGACATCAGCGCCTTCCTGTCGGCCTGGCTCCAGGCCCTGCAGGGCAACTGCTGATCCCGCTCGCTCTTCCCCGCGGTCCGGGCTAACCCCCGGGCCGCGGCTTCCAGATTCGCCCCGGTTCCCCCGCCCGTCGCGCGAGTTCTCTCGCACGGGCGGACCCCTTTCGTGGTAGTCTGTGGACACAACGTGCCCTGTCGCAACCCGTTACGGCGGGCCGCCTCACCCGCGCATTCCCGGAAGGCACCCACTTATGAACCAGGTCCGCAGCGCCTCGATCGTCGTCGGTGTCGCCCTCCTGCTCGCCAGCGCCGGGCAGGCGCAGGTTGAACTCAAGAGCGGCACGGTTCACCTGCCCGAACTGGCGACCCCGGAGGCGCGAGCCGCCGCGGTGCGCACGCTGACCGAGGAGACCCTGCGCGACGCCGCCGCCGATCGCCACGTCCTTGTGCGGTTCGACGGCCCCGTCTCGCTCGAGCAGCGCGACGCCCTGGCCCGGGCCGGGCTGACGCTGCAGACCTACGTCGGCGGCTTCGCCTACGTCGCGAAACTCTCCGACGACGGCGTGGACGCCAACGCGATCGCCAACGCCGCCCCGCTCCGCGGCGCCGCGCGGATGGAGGGGTCGTGGAAGATCCACCCGCTGGCAGCGGCGGAGGAGTACCCCGAGTACGCCCTGATCAACACCACGAACGCCGCCGATCCGATCGTCGCCATCAGCGTTCTGTTCCACCCCGATGCGCCGATGGGCGAGCCCGCCCGCGATGTGATCCGTCGCCACGGCGGCGTGATCCAGCGGGAACTGCTCTCGCTGCCCGTGATCGTCGCCCACGTCCCCCGGTCCGCCATCGCCGCGATCGCCGCGGAGCCCGCGGTGCAGTGGGTCGAGCCCCCGCTGCCGCAACTGAGCCCCGTGGCGCTGCGCAACGACTCCAACCGCGAGCGAACCGGAGCCGACATCGTGCACGCGGCCCCGTACAACCTCACGGGCGCGGGCGTCGTCGCGTTCGTCTTCGACGCCGGCACGGTCATGGCCTCCCACGAGGCCTTCTTCCCCGGGCGCGTCACCGTGATCGACAACGACGGCGTGAGCTTCCACGCCACGCACGTCGCCGGCACCATCGGCGGCAACGGCGCCAGCGCCACCGGCCAACTCCGCAAGGGCATGGCCCCGGGCGTCACGCTCCTCTCCGCCGGCTTCCAGTGGACGTCCGGCGGTCAGTTCCTCTACAGCGATCCCGGCGACCTGGAGGCCGACTACGCCGAGGCGATCAACGACCACGGCGCCCACATCTCCAACAACTCCATCGGCTCCAACACCGAGACCAACGGCTTCCCCTGCTCGATCCAGGGTGACTACGGCATCACCGATGCGCTGATCGACAACATCGTCCGCGGCGGCGTCAGCGGCGGCGAACCCTTCCGCGTCGTGTGGGCCAACGGCAATGAGCGTCAGGGCAGCCGCTGCGACATCGAGGGCTTCGGCGACTACTACTCCGTCGCCCCGCCCGCGGGCGCCAAGAACCACCTGACCGTCGGCGCTCTGAACTCCAACGACGACTCGATGACCTCCTTCTCCTCCTGGGGCCCCACCGACGATGGGCGCATGAAGCCCGACATCTCCGCCCCGGGGTGCCAGAGCAACGGCGACGGCGGCGTCACCAGCGCCACCACCGGCGGCACCACCTCCTACGCCTCGCTCTGCGGCACCTCGATGGCCTCCCCGACGGTCTGCGGCCTCGCGGCGCTGGTCCTGGAGGACTACCGCGCCAACTTCCCCGGCGCTCCCGACCCGCGCAACTCCACGCTCCGCGCCCTGTTCGCCCACACGGCCGTTGACCTGTTCAACCCGGGCCCCGACTACAAGAGCGGCTACGGCAGCGTCCGCGTCCAGGACGCCATCGACCTGCTGCGCACCGGCCGCCTCCAGGAAGCAAGCATCGACCAGGGCGGCATCTTCACCACCGCCGTCACCGCCCTTCCCGGCCAGCCGCTGAAGGTCACGATCGCCTGGGACGACCCCCCGGCGACGCCGCTGGCCCTGAACGCCCTGGTCAACGACCTCGACCTGCGGCTGATCGACCCCAACGGACAAGTCCACGAGGCTTGGGTGCTGGATCCCGCGGCGCCGTCGGCCGATGCGACCCGCGGCGCCAACCGGCGTGACAACATCGAGCAGGTCTACGTCGCCGACCCGATCCCCGGGAACTGGACCGTCGAGGTCATCGGCTTCAACGTGCCGCAGGGCCCCCAGCCCTTCTCGATCATCGGCGCCGGCCAGACGACGGCCCTGCTGGTCTCCTTCCCGCAGCCGCTGCCGGAGTTCATCCCCGCCGGCGTGCCGACCAACCTCGACGTCCGCTTCACCGTGCTCAACCAGGAGGTCGAGCCCGACTCGGCGCAGTTCCACTTCCGCCCCGCCGGCGGCTCGTTCGTGACCGTTCCCCTCACCGACCTGGGCGACAACTTCTACCGCGCCACCATCCCCGCGCCCCCCTGCGGCGGCCCGATCGAGTACTACTTCAGCGTGACCGGCACCGTCAGCGGCCAGGTCAACGTGCCGGTCGGCGCCCCCGATGCGTTCTTCAGCGCCGCCGTCGGCGAAGTCGCGACGCGCTTCGAGGACTCCTTCGAAACCGACAACGGGTGGACCGTCCTCAACTTCCAGTCCGGCAGCCGCACGTTCCGCGGCGAATGGACCCGCGCCGTGCCCGTTCTGTCAACCGGCGCCCCGCCGGCGGACGCGGACCCCGAGGGTACGGGCCTGTGCTTCATCACCGGCGCAAGCCCGAACCACGACGTGGACAACGGCACCACGATCCTCGTCTCGCCGCTGATCGACGTCTCCGGCGGCGACGCCCTCGTCTCCTACTCACGCTGGTTCTACAACAGCAACCCGACGGACGCCCCCGAGGTGTTCCGCGTCGAGTACAGCACCAGCGGCGAGAACTGGCAGCCCTTCGAGACCGTCGGCCCCACCGGCGACGACGTCACCGGCGGCTGGAGGCGTGTGACGCTCCCCGCCCCGCCCGCCAACCAGATCCGTTTCCGCTTCATCGTCAGTGACCTCGGCGTCGACTCGACCATCGAGGCCGGCCTGGACGCCTTCCGGGTCCGCGTCGTCTCCTGCGACGAAGAAGCGGGCTGCGATACGGACTGGAACTACGACCTGCTCGTGAACTCCGCCGACATCAGCGCCTTCCTGACGGCGTGGCTCACGAGCCTCGAACAGGGCACCATGGAGGCCGACTTCAACGGCGACGCCGCCGTGAACTCGTCGGACATCAGCGCCTTCCTCTCCGAGTGGCTCCTGGAACTCGCCGAAGGCTGCTGACCCGCGACAGGCTCGTCCGATACCCTCCCCCCCGCGGCCCGGCACGACCGGGCCGCGGGCGCTTTTGGGCCCGCCGCGGCTACCGTTCGCCGATGCTGACCTTCACCACCCCGGCCGGGATGTTCTGGTGCTCGCTGGAGAGTTGGCAGCGCCTCTTTGCGCTGGCCCGCGAGCAGGGGTGGACGCCGTCCGGGATCCCGGAGCCGATCCTCACGGAGCCGTGGGACCCCCTGACGGACAAGCCCCCGCCGCTCCCGCCCCCGTGGGGGAACGCGCAGGGCCCGCTCCGCCTCCGGATCGCGGAGGAAGACGCCGCCTCAATGGCCGATGCGCTGGAGAACGCCCTGCCGGACATCCCGCGATTCGACGCCCTGAGCGAGAAGACCCTCTTCCGCATCGATTCGACCACCATGATCCCCGTCCGCGTCCTGAAGCCGGGGGTGCGGGTGAGCCACTACGAGTACTTCAGCGGCGCCAACCGGGTAGCCATGGAGCGGTTCATCTCGCTTCTGCGGTCCGGGCCGGTCATCGTGTCGTAAGCGTTTGCGTGCAAAAGGCTTGTGGCCGGCGACGCCCCGTGAATCCGGGTTTTTCCCGGGGCGAGCGGGGCTTGACACGCCCACGTGGTCCAGTAAACTCGGCGCTGCCTCAGCCGGTCGTCCTCGACCACGCGGCCTGAGCCCCGACAAAGCGCCGTTCTGGCGCGGAGAGAGAGACGGAGCGAGAGAGAGTCGGAGGCTCGAGAGAGAGGTCGCGAGGAGAGAGAGATCGGGAGCGAGAGAGAGGCGAGAGAGGGCACATCCTGTCCTCGACCCCGGCTGCGAAGTGACCGGTCGCAGCCGGGAGTTCTTTTTGAGGCGCTCCACATCTGCGAGCAACCCCGCGACCCAGCGCCTGCGGCGACGGCGTTCACATTCGGTTGGGATTGAGGGGGGAGCGGCGGGTGGAGGGAGACCGCGAATCGGTGACCGGATCGACTCGCGGCCGCCCCGCCAGGCTGTGCCGCGCGCCAAATGGACGTGACTCCATCGATTCGGCTCCCCCCGATCCGCGGTTCCAACCCCGCCAAGGTGGCCGCCGCCCACGTTTTTCTCGGATCTGCTCCCGTGCTGGAGACCGATCTGCCTGAGCGGCCATGGATGAACTGATGAGCCAGGACGCCGACGACCTGCGGGCGGCCCGGCAGGGCGGCCCGGAGGGCCAGCGGGCGATGGCGCGCCTCTACGACCGGCACGCGCCCGTCGTACACGCCGTCTGCCGGCAGCACCTGGGGTCCGCGGCGGGGACGGCGGCGTCCGACGATGCGCTCCAGGAGACGTTCATCCGTGCCTACCGCATGCTCGACAGGCTGGACAGCCCGGAGCGCCTGCGGCCGTGGCTCTACGGCATCGCCCGCCTGGTCTGCTCCGAGATGCGCCGTGCCGCGGCGAGGCGGCGCCGGCACGAGGAGGCGGCGGCCATGAACCACGGCCTGCACCCGCCGCCGGCGCGCGAGGACCCGGCCCCGCACGAAACCGCGTCGAAGGCCGAGAGCCTCGCCCGGCTCACCGAAGCGATCGACCGCCTCCCGGAGCAGGAGCGCCTCGCGGTGCACCTGTTCTACCTCGACCCCGACCCCGTCCGCGCCGCCAGGGAGGCGCTGGGGCTCAGCCGCAGCGGGTTTTACAAACTGCTGGCCCGAGCCCGCGAGCACCTGGCGCACTCGATGAGGGAAGTCCGCGCATGACCACTCCCCCCACCAGAACCAACGCGCCGCCGCCCGACGACGGCCGCGACGACGCGATGCCCCCGCCGCGGGACGAACTCGACGCCCTGCTGCGCGAGTGGCACACCGTGCACGCCGACCGCGCCCGCGCCGGACGCGACCGCCTGCTGGCCGCGCTGGCCCGCGAGAACAACCCCGCCCCCACCGCCGGCGCGGGGCAGTCGCCCATCATCCGCATCATCAGAAGCACGATCGTGAACCGCTACTCGCCTCTGGCCGCCGCGGCGCTCGTGGCCGTGGCGCTGGCGATCTCTTTCCTGATCCCCGGCGGCACGCCCAGCACGCTCGCGCAGGAGCGGTCGAACATCGTGATGGCCCCCGAAGGCGGCCGCCTCGACGCCTTCACGCCCGACGGCGAGCCGCTCGGCCCGTGCGAACTGGCCCGCACGGACGTCAGCGCCGAAATCGCGGGATTCCTCACCCGCGTCACACTCCGCCAGACGTACCGCAACCCGCACGATGAGAAGATCGAGGCCGTCTACACCTTCCCGCTGAGCCACCGCGCGGCGGTGGACCGCATGCGCATGATCATCGGCGACCGCGTCGTCGTGGGCGAGGTCCGCGAGCGGAACCTGGCTCGCCAGATGTACGAGTCCGCCCGCGACCAGGGCCGCATCGCCTCGTTGCTGGAGCAGGAACGCCCCAACATCTTCACGCAGAGCGTCGCCAACATCGAGCCCGGCGCGCAGATCGACATCGAGATCAGTTACGTCGAACTCATCGAGCCCTCGGACGGGACGTACACGTTCACCTTCCCCACCGTGGTGGGCCCGCGCTACATCCCCGGCTCGCCCTCCCTCGCGGAGAAGGCCCGCGCCCCCCTCCCCGACTGGCTCACGCCCCGCCGCGGCATCGTGCTCCTGGCCCCCGGCGTCGTCACCATCACGCGCACGGGCGACGAGAACAACCCGCCACCCCCCGCGCTCACGCCCGCTCGCCTCGGGCAACTGCTCGCCGCGGCGATCCCCTGCTACGGCAAGGGCCAGGGCGGCAAGGCCCAGCCGCCCCACCCGCCGCGTGTCTGGCACGAGTTCACGGTGACGTACCCCGACGGATCCTCCGAACACGGGATGCTCGACGCCGACGGCTCGGGCCACATCAGCGGCCGCGGGTTCTGGATCGACCCCGAAGCGGCACGGGCGGCCGACGCCTCCACGGGCCAGGGCTTCGCGCCCGACACAGATCAGGTCCCCGATGCCTCGCGCATCACCCCCATGCCCGTCCGCCCCGAGGTCCGCGCCGGCCACACCATCGGCATCAGCGTCACCATCGACGGCGGCGGCGCTCCAGTGGAGGACCTCGTCGTCCCGCTCCACGCTGTGAACACCACGCGGCTGGCCGACGCCAAGATCCGCGTGAACCTGAAGAACCAGGAGGAGATCCCCAACCGCGACTTCGTCCTCTCCTGGCGACTCGCCGGCGACGAGGTCCGCGAGTCGGTCTTCACGCACACCGGCCCGCACGGCAACTTCTTCACGATGATCCTCCAGCCCCCGGCGCGCGTCGAGCCGGAGCAGGCCGTCCCACGCGAACTGGTCTTCGTGCTCGACACCTCCGGCTCGATGAGCGGCTTCCCGATCGAGAAGGCCAAGGAGGTCATGTCCCGCGCCATCGACGCGATGCGCGAACGCGACACCTTCAACATCATCACCTTCTCCGGCGACACGCGCATCCTCTGGGACCGCCCGCGTCCGAACACCCCCGAGAACCGCGCCGAGGCCCAGCGCTTCCTCGCCGCCCGCGCCGGCGGCGGCGGCACGGAAATGATGAAGGCGATCGAAGCGGCCCTCGCCGTGAACCCGGCGCCCGAGCCCGCGCCCGACACGATCACCCTCCAGCAACTGACTAACCTCCCCGCCGACGGGCGCGAGGTCACGGTCGAACTGCCGTGGGACCTCCAGATCGGCGACGACGGCCGCGCCGAGGCCCGCCCCGGCGTGGGCATCCGGATCGGCGACTTGCCGGCATCGGAGAACTTCATCGACTGCCCCGTCGGCGAGCCCCGTCTCGCCCGCGGCGTGTGGGAGACCGTGGCAGGCGAGCGCCGTTTCCGCCCCGTCTCGGTCCGCTGGAAGCACGGCTCGCCCCACGGCCACAACGCCGTCCGCATCGTCACATTCATGACCGACGGCTACGTCGGGAACGACATGGCGATCATCGACGCCATCCGCCGCCACCGCGGCACGACGCGCGTCTTCTCCTTCGGCATCGGCAACTCCGTCAACCGCTACCTCCTCGACAACATGGCCCGCGCCGGCGGCGGCGAAGCCGAGTACGTCCTCCTCGAGTCCGACGCCGACGAGGCCGTCGAGCGCTTCACCCGGCGCATCTCCACCCCCGTGCTGGCGAACATCGGCCTGCGTTTCTCCGACAACCTCCAGGTTGTGGACGTGCTCCCCTCCCCCGACGAGGGCATCCCCGACCTCTTCGACCAGCGCCCGCTCGTCATCCACGGCCGCTACACCGCCCCCGGCTCCGGCACGCTCACGATCACCGGCCTCACCGGCCGCGGCCCCTACGAGCGCACCATCACCCTCGACCTCCCCGCGCACCAGCCCAAGCACAGCGTCATCGCCACGCTCTGGGCCCGCCAAAAGATCGAGTCGCTGATGAACCGCGACCTCGCCGCGGCTCAGACCGGCCAGTTCCCCGACGACCTGCGCCGGCAGATCGTGACCCTGGGCGAGACCTTCGGCATCATGAGCCGGTTCACGAGTTTCATCGCCATCGACAAACTCCGCGTCACCATCGACGGCCAGCCGCGCCTGATCACGATCCCCATCGAGATGCCCGACCGCGTCAGTTACGAGGGCGTCTTCGGCGACTCCGGCGCGCCCTTCGACGAGACCCGTCTCGGCGCCCCTCTAGTCGGCCTTTACGGATTGCAGTTGAGGGTGCCCGCCAGCGCCCGCCCCCCCGCCACAGCCGGGGAACGGGCGGGGCATGTTGATGCGGACGGCGACGGGATGATGGACACCCGCTGGTTCGAGGCGCCCGCCGCGGCCCCTGCGCAGGAGAAGGCCGGCCGCGAGGTGGAGCAAGCACGCCGCACTCGCCGAAGCGCTCCCTCCACTTCCACCGCTGCTCCCAAACCTGCTGCAGCCATCGAAGCCGCGCCCACCGCAACCGAAGCCCTCGCCGCGCCGATGGAGCCCATCCTCACCCGCCTCGACCCGGCACTGCTCCCCCTCATAACCCCACCGGCCAATGCAGCCCATGGCTACCGCGACGCCGACCAGATGGAAACGGCGCGCGCGCCCATGGCAAAGGCCGGCCAACCCGCCGGAGCCGCCTCCCTGATCCGCCCCGACGGCACGCTCCTGCTCACCATCCTCGTCGCCGCGGCCGACGAGCCGACCCTCACGGCCATCAAAGCCCTCGGCGCCACCGTCGTGCACCACTCCCCGACCATGAACGTCATCATCGTGACCCTGGCGCCCAAGCGGCTCGCCGACCTCGCGGCCGTCCCCGGCGTCCGGCGCATCGAACCGACGCGCGACGAGCCCGCCCAGTCGGGCGCGGCCAACCTCTAGGCCCGGGCCCTGGGTTCCCCCGGGGCTTCACACCCCCTCCACTACACTCCACGGTCCCGGCGGGAACACCGCCGGGACCGTATTCGTTCGCATGACGCCAGCCGGCTTCCAACCGCTCCCCCGGTGCGTCGATAACAGGAGCAAACGATGGCCGCAACCCCCTCCACCATGCTCGAACTGGGCACCGCCGCCCCCGACTTCGACCTCCCGGACACCACCAGCCCGGGCATGTCCCGGCGCGTCCGTCTGGACGACTTCCGCGACAAGCCCGCCCTGCTGGTCATGTTCATCTGCAACCACTGCCCCTTCGTCAAGCATGTGCAGGCCGAACTGGTCCGCATCGCCAACGAGTACCAGCCCCGCGGGCTCGGGATTGTGGCGATCAGTTCCAACGACGCCGAGAAGTACCCCGACGACAGCCCCGAGAAGATGGCCGAAGAGGCGAAGCGTGCCGGCTACACCTTCCCGTACCTCCATGACGAGACCCAGGAAGTCGCCAAGGCCTACCGCGCCGCGTGCACGCCGGACTTCTTTCTCTTCGACCGCGACCGCCGCCTGGTCTACCGCGGCCAACTCGACGACTCGCGCCCCAGCAACAACGTCCCGGTCACAGGCCGCGACCTGCGGGCCGCGATCGAGGCCGTCCTCGAAGGCCGCCCCGTGACCGGCCAGCAGATGCCGAGTATCGGCTGCAACATCAAGTGGAAGGCGGGGAATGAGCCCGACTACGCCAGATAGCGTCTTTCCCGAAGAAAACCGCGATTTTTGGGGCTAGCGGGAGGGCGAAAACAGAGGCTGAAAAGCGGGTTGTGGATATGGGGTGGATATGCGCGGCTTACCGGACCCACTCCAGGCCGGTAAACTGGCGGCATGACGATCGGAGAACGGGTAGCCGACTTCCTGCGCCAGCACCGGGGGCACCCCCTCTGTGACGACTGCATAGCCCGGACGCTGGGGCTGGCCCGGCGTCAGGAAGCGTTCGCGGCCACGTCGGCGCTGAAGGCCACGCGGGAGTTCGTCCGGGATCAGGACGAGTGCTCCAAGTGCGGGAAAACGAAGACCACCACCCGCGCCGTGGGCTGACCTATCCGCGCGGGGCTGATGGCACGCAACCGCCGTACCCTGATGCCGACCGGAAAGCGAACTTCAGTACAGGATCAGGC
>CALAFV010000055.1 GCA_937891445.1 uncultured Phycisphaerales bacterium
AAATCCGACAGCACCACCATCACCCCCTTCCCCGTCCGCGACAGCGCAATCGCCTTCAGCGCCGATGTGAAGTCCCCCTTCCCCCCGCCGCCAACCAGCGCCGTCCGCTCGACATCCTCCTCCAGCACTCCCGTTGCCGGCCCGCGCAGCGCATCGATCAAAAACCCCGCCACCCGCTGCACGTTCCGCCTCCCCCGCACCGGCGCCAGCCGCCGCAGCGAGCGGTTGTCGAACACGCTCATGTACACGCGGTTGTTGTTCACCAGCCCGATGTACGCCAGCGCCATCGCCAGCCGCTGCGCAAACAGCAGTTTGTTCCCCGCCTCCGCCGTCGGCCCCCCCGCGTCCATCGACGGCGACGCATCCAGCACCACGTGCAGCGCCAGGTCCTCCTCCTCCTGGAAGATCCGGATGAAGAACCGGTCCAGCCGCGCGAACACGTTCCAGTCGATCCGCCGCAGGTCATCCCCCGGCACGTAGTTGCGGTAATCCGCGAACTCCACCGACTGCCCGCGCCGCTTGCTCCGCCGCTCCCCGTGCATCTTCCCCGCGAACACCCGCCGCGACAGCACATCCAGCCGATCCAGCCGCGCCGACAGCGCCGGCGAGATCAACTCGTCGATCCTGGAGGGCCGCCTGGCGGACGACGCGAGCATGCGGAAGGGTAGGGACAGAGGCACGAAGGCACGCAGGCACGAAGGGGGCGCCACGAAGCCCACCCCAAAACGAAAAAGGCCCGCGCCACCAGGCGCAGGCCCCTCAATCTTCCACTCCGTGCCTCCGTGCCTTCGTGCCTCCGTGCCTACCTCTTGCTATCCCGGATCTTCCGCCACTCCTCCGGCCCCTTCCCGTCGGCGTACTCCCACACCGTCACCTTCAGCCGCCGCACGCCCCACTTCCGCGCACTCTCGTGCGTCGGGAACAGCACGTCCAGCCGGTTCCCCTTGATCTTCCCCCCGCGGTCCAGCACCGGCACGATCTGATCCCCCGCGTACCCCGGTACCGTGATCATCGACCCCAGCGGCAGCACCCGCGAGTCCGCCGCCACGAGTTTCATCCCGTTGGCGAACACCGAGTGCAGCGACGCCGTGATCCCGTCCGCCGTCCCCGGGCACGACCGCTCGTCCGGCGAGTACGCCGTCACCCGCATCCACATCGTCTTCGCGGGCCGCACCGGCCGCCCGTTGAACCACCGGATCTCGAGGCTCCCCTCCATCCCCTCAGGAATGGGTGCAACCTCGAACTCGCTCTCGCCCTCCTCCGCCCCCGCACCGTCGCGCGACCCCGCCCCCGCCTTCACCGCGCCGCTCACATCCAGCCCCAGCGCCGCCGCCAGTTCCGCCGCCGTCGCCACGGGCAGCGACGACAGCCTCTCCGCCACCAGCGGATCGATCGCCGGCTCATCGTCCTCCGCCCCCGCCATCTCTGCCTCCGCCCGCGCCCCTTCCGCGACAACCTGCTCGACCACCGCCGGATCGACCGCGGCCAGGGCCGCCAGCCCGCCCCCGATCCCGCGGGTCTGCACTTCCTTCGTGATCACCGCCGACATCGCCACCATCGCGGCAAGGCCCCCGAGGGTCGCCCCCTCGAGCACCCACCCGAGAACCGCGCGGCGGCGCGCACCGGGAATCCGCATCCGGGATGTGTCGCTGATCTTCAACTGTCTGCTCCGCTTCCCCGCCGCCCCGTCCCCGTTCCCCCGGCCGCGGGCCTCCACGCTGGACAAGGCCCGTCAGTTCACGCTCTTGCTTTCTCCAGCCCGATCCCCTCCCCGGCCTCCATGCCCCCCCCCCGTCCCCCCCCC
>CALAFV010000056.1 GCA_937891445.1 uncultured Phycisphaerales bacterium
TGCCCGTTGGCGAACGGCCGGCGCCGGGTCTCGGAGTTGGCCCGCCGCAGCGGATACTGCCGCACCAGTTCGAGGCACGCCGCGGGCTGCACGACCCACTCGAACCACGACCCGACGCGCTGCGTGCTCAGCAAACTGAGCATGTCGAGCCGGCGCTCGCGCATCAGGGCCACGGCGGCTCGTGTGCACGCGGGGTCGAACGTCGTGTCCGCGTCGGCGAACAGCAGCACGTCGGAGGGCCCCAGCGCCGCCACATGCCGCGAGCCGCGCACCGCCGACCACACCGCGTGGACCTTCCCCGTCCACCCCTCGGGGCAGTGGGTGACCTCGATGATCTCCGCCCGGTCTACGTCCCCGGCAGCCGCCATCGCCTGCTCGATCACGCCGCGCGTGCCGTCTGTGCAGCGGTCCAGCGCGAAGACCAGATGCAGCCGGTCGCGCGGGTAGTCCTGCGCGGCCAGCGAGGCGGCGAGATTACCGATGACGGCCTCCTCATTGTGGGCCGGCACGATGATGCAGACCCGGGGAGCCCCCCGGTCGCTCCCGCCGATCGCCGCGGGCCAGTGCCGCAGCCCGTCCCGCGCCGTGGGGATCTGGCGCGAGGTGAGCGCAAAGTGCACCAGCATCGCCCCCCAGTACACCGCCGTCACCAGCGAGCACAGGGCCAGCAGCACGAGCGCGATCGTCGTCAGGGGCGGCATGCGGCGGCGGCGTGGGGCAACGGGGCCGGGGGGAGACAGGTGCGATGAGCGATCGGGACCGGGGCACGCGAGCGGGAGGGGAGTGGGGGGTGGGGGGGTGAGTCCCCTCTCGCCCCATCCGGCGGGCCCGGCAGCGGGCCCCCGTACACTTCGCCGATGCGGCGGGGTGACGATAGCACGGAGCCCGGACGCTCGGCCAAGCCGGGCGAGGATCGGCGCCCGCCTGCCGCCGCTCCGGGCGGCGCGGGAGGGGCATCACCGGAGCAGTCCGGTCACGCCACGACGTATGTCTTCTCGCGCGAGGCGATCCGGCGGCTCGATGAACTGGCGGTCCGCGAGTACGGCATCCCGTCGATTGTGCTGATGGAGAACGCGGCGGTCGGGCTCGCGTCCGGCGCGGCGGAGTTCGTCGGCGACGATGATGCCGGCACGCCCCCCGGAGCGGTGCTGATCATCGCCGGCCGCGGCAACAACGGTGGCGATGGCCTCGCGGCCGCGCGGCATCTCCACAACGAGGGACGCCAGGTTGCGATCGTCCTCGCGGCTCCGCAGGCCGAGTACACCGGCGACGCCGAGACCAATCTGCGGATCACAGCCGCGATGGGGCTCCCGATCTTCGTCGTTCTCCCGGACGACCCCATCCGCGCCATCAGCCAGGCCCTGGACCACCTGGGCGGGGGAGCGGACGTCGTCGTGGACGCCCTGCTGGGGACGGGGGCCCGCGGGCCGATCGGCGGGACCCTGGCGGTCCTGATCGCCCAGATCAACCGCCTGCGGGAGGCGGGCAGCGCCGTCGTGGCGGCGGACCTCCCCTCGGGGCTGGATGCGGACACCGGGCAGGGCCTGGCGCCTGCACCCGACGGGGCGGTTCGTGCGGATCTGACAGTGACGTTCGTGGGGCTCAAGGAGGGGTTTTTGACCCTGACCGCTCAGGAGTTTCTCGGCGAAGTTGTGGTCGCCCCCATCGGCGCGCCGAGTGAACTCATCAGACGCCTGGGGCGGCCGGTGGCGGTCAGCGAATACCCGGGCGAGCGTCCGGGCGAACCGGGGAGAGGGCGGAACCGGCCCCCGCCCGCTCCCCGCACTCCTCCACGTGTCCCTCCCCGCGCGCCGCCGCGGGACCATTGACCCCGGGGCCGGGTGGGCGAAGACTGAGATGCACCGGAGGCGCTCGGCATGGCCGTTCGGATGGAGTTGTCGAGAATCCTGATCCGCGAGCTGAACGACTACCAGCTCATCGAACTGCGGGAGGTCGCACCCGGGGAAGACCCTGAGGGGAAGGGGACGGTCTACTCGCAGGTCGAGAACGGGCGGAGTTTCCCGATCGTGATCGGGCTGCCCGAGGCCCAGGCGATCGAGCGGCGGCTGAAGGGAATCCAGATCAAGCGGCCGCAGACGCACGACCTGCTGATGAACATCATCACGGCCCTGGGGGCCAAACTCGAGTCGATCACGATCAACGACCTCTCGGAGCACACGTTCTACGCCCTGCTCACGATCCGGACGAAGGACGGCAAGACGATCCAGGTGGACTCGCGCCCGAGCGACGCGATCGCGCTGGGGATCGCCAGCAACGTGCCGATCTTCGTCGAGGAGCACGTGCTCGAGTCGGCGCAGAACGACGAGAGTTGAGCAGAGCGTAAGCGTAAAACGTAGAGCGTAAAGTCCGCACCGCGGCGCCGGGTACCGGACCGGCGTCCCGATGCGCGCTTCACGCTTTACGTTCTACGCTTTACGCTCTCATCCTCCCCAGGATCGACCGATCGTGGACCCACGCATCAAGCCCTCGGTCTATCTCACGGCGGGCATTCCGCCCGTCGGCGGGCGCATCAAGGAGCGGCCGGAGGATTTCCTCGTCGAGGAGATCCCGCTTTACGAGCCGCAGGGGTCGGGGGAGCACCTGTACATGTTCGTCGAGAAGACCAACCTCTCGACGACGCAGATGGTGTCGATCATCGCGCACCATTTCGGCGTCCGCCCCGACGCCGTGGGTTTCGCGGGGATGAAGGACAAGCGGGCGGTGACGCGCCAACTGGTCTCCGTGCACCTCCCCGGCCGCTCCCGCGAGAGCCTGCCGCCGCTGGAGCAGGAGCGGCTGACGGTGCTCTGGACGGACTGGCACGCCAACAAACTCAGGCCCGGCCACCTGGCGGGCAATCGCTTCGTCATCCGCATCCGGGGCGTGGACGCGACGGGGGTGGTGCACGCCCACCGCGTGCTGTCGCGGCTGGAGAAGACCGGCGTTCCGAATCGCGCGGGGGAGCAGCGCTTCGGCTACATGGAGCGGAACCACGAGATCGGCCGGGCGCTGATCCTGGGGGACCACCGCGCGGCCCTCGACCTGCTGCTGGGGCCGGGGGACCTCGCCCCACCGTGGCAGGCCGAGGCGCGCCGGCTCTACGCGGAGCGCAAGTACGCCGAGGCCCGCGACCTGTACCCGCGAACGGCGCGCACCGAGCGTCGAGCGCTCTCGACCCTGGCCCGTGGCGAGGGGCCGAAACGCGCTATTGACGACATGGACCCGCTTCAGCGCCGGTACTTCATCACGTCCTTCCAGTCGGCCGTCTTCAACGCCGTCCTCGACGAGCGTCTGACGGCCGGCACGCTGGCGTCCCTTGAGGAAGGCGACCTCGCGTGGAAGCACGACAACGGCGCGGTCTTTTCGGTGACGCCGGAGGAACTCGAAGGCGAGCGCGGCGTCGAACTCCGCGGGCGAGTCGAGCGTCTCGAGGTCAGCCCGTCGGGGCCGATGTGGGGCGCCGACATGACGCGGGCGGGCGGAGCGGTGGGGGAGCGGGAACTGGCCGCCCTGGCCGCGACGGGCGTTACGCCGGAGATGCTCGACGACTACCGCCGCCGCACGGGCGACCGGCTC
>CALAFV010000057.1 GCA_937891445.1 uncultured Phycisphaerales bacterium
CCTCGATCCGCCCCTGCCGGTCCATCGTGTCCCAGTGGAAACACGCGGCGGCCCGCGGGTTGGCCTCCAGCGCCCGCCCCTTGCGCCCGGTGTAGTGCGAGTAGAAGACGATGAACCCGGCTTCCACGTCCACCGCCTTGCACAGGACCATCCGCGCCGACGGCATGCCGTCCGGGTCGATCGTCGCCAGCGAAAAGGCGTTGGGGTTCGGCTGCACGCGCCGCCGCGTCGCCTCATCCAGCCAGCGTTTGAACAGCGTCATCGGCTCCGGCGGCAGCGGGTCGGGGAGCAGTTGATCCAGCGCCGGCGCATCGGACTGGTCCAGTCCCCCCGCGGCGGCCGACGCCGCCGGCAGGATCGGCGCAGAGGGGGGTGGGGACGGCTGTTCGGGGACTGGCGGCATATGGTGATCGTAGAGGAGACGCCGCGACGCCGAAGACCGGCCGCGTGCCGCGGGACTCTCCGCGGGTAAGTTGTCGGTTCAAAGAGCGCGTCACGCGGGCACTGGACACTGGCCGAAATGACGACCACGGATGGAGGCATCTCGGTCCCCGCCGGCCCGGGGGGAATGGCCGCGGCGGGGGGGGGGGGACGACGCGGACGCCCGCCGATCGTCCAGGTCGATCTCGGCAAACTCTTCGACAGACTCCCCCCGCACTCGCCCGAGGCCGAGGCAGCGCTGCTGGGGGCGATGATCATCGACCCGAAAGTCACCGGCGAGGTCGTCGGGCTGATCAAGTCCCCCGACGCCTTCTACTCGCAGGCCAACGGCATCATCTTCTCGGCGCTGGTCCAGCTCTACGAGCGCCACCAGGCCGGCGACATCGTGCAACTCACCGAACTGCTGCGCGACAAGGGCGTGCTTCAGGACCTCGGCGGGGCCGAGTACATCATGAACCTGGCCCGCGGCACGCCGGGCTCGGCCGCGGCCCCGTACTACGCCAAGATCATCGCCGACAAGTACAAACTCCGCCGCCTCATCGAGGCCGCGGGCCATATCGCTTTCGAGGCTTACGGCGCGGGCGGGGGCGCCGAGGAAGCCCGCGAGATCGTGGACGCCGCCGAAGCGCGGATCTTCGAGATCGCCCAGGAGGAGCAGTCCTCCGATCCCCAGGCCCTGGCCGACCTAGTTCAGATTGAGTACGACCGTCTCGAGTCGCTCCACGGCAAGGGCATCAGCGGCATCCGCACGTACTTCGACGACCTCGACGAACTCACCAGCGGCCTCCAGCCCGGCGAGATGATCATCATCGCGGCCCGCCCCAGCATGGGGAAGACCGCCTTCAGCCTGAACCTCGCGCAGCAGATCGCCATGGGCGGCACGCCCGAGGCCGCGACCGGCGAGAAGGTCCCCGTCGGCTTTTTCAGCCTCGAAATGTCCAAGAGCAGCATCGCGCAGCGCCTCCTCTCGGCGCAGGCCCGCATCAGCGGCCACAAGATGCGCTCCGGCCGCCTCACGCCCGACGACTACGAGGCCCTCATCGCCGCCTGCGGCAAACTCGCCGAGGCGCCCATCTACATCGACGACACGCCCGGGCTCACGGTCCTCATGCTCCGCGCCCGCGCCCGGCGCATGGTCGCGCAGTACGGCGTCCGCTGCATCGTGGTGGACTACCTCCAACTGATGAGCGCCCCGCAGGCCGCCCGCGAGAGCCGCCAGGTCGAGGTCTCCGCGATCAGCCGCGGCATCAAGGCCCTGGCCCGCGAACTGAACATCCCGGTGGTCTGCCTCAGCCAGCTCAACCGCGGCCCCGAGTCGCGCGAGGCCAACCGCCCGCGCATGAGCGACCTTCGCGAGTCGGGTTCCATCGAGCAGGACGCCGACGTCGTCATGCTCCTGCACCGCGAGGAGTACTACCACATCGGCGACCCCAACTGGGCCGACGAGAACCCCGACAAGGTCGGCATCGCCGAACTCATCATCGCCAAGCAGCGCAACGGCCCCACCGACACCGTCCTGCTCAAGTGGGACAACGAGACCACGCGCTTCAAGAACTACGCCGGCGCGCGCGTCGCCCCCGGCGGGTACGCGGACGGCGGCGTCGCATACGGCGGCTACGGCGTCCGCGGCAACCCGCTCACCCAATCCGGCCAGGGCGGCGCCCCGGGCTCGTTCAAAGTCGAGGTGCGCCCCTTCGCCCCCGGCCCCAAGACCGGCCCGATCGAGAACCACCGCGACGGCGGCGGCCCCGACCGGCCCGTCTTCGACGAACCGGACGAGTACGTGGACGACGCTCCATTCTGAAGCCCGTCGCTTCGCCGCCGGCAGCGGGGGCGGGGGGAGGCGGTAAAAAGTGATGGGCTCGACGGAACCTGAAAGGCTCCGGCGGGATTGATCATGCTGGGCACGTCCCCGATCCCGTCATGAGCCACGCCTCCTCCATCCTCCGCCTCGCTCAAGCGGACGCTCCGGACCCCGCCGTGGCTCCTCACGCCGCGACCCGAGCGCCCTTCGAGCACGTCTACCGCGACCACTACGCCGCCATCGGTGGCTACATCTACCGCCGCACGGGCGACGCCCACGCCACCGACGACCTCGTCGCCGAGGTCTTCCTCGCCGCCCTGCGGGCCTATCCCCGCTACCAGGACCGCGGCCTGCCCATCCGCGCGTGGCTGCTGCGAATCGCGACCAACGCCGTGAACAAGTGGGCCCGTTCGCGCCGCCGCGGACGATGGCTCATCTTCGTGGGACGCGGAGCGACCGACGTCGCTGCCGCCGCGGCGCCCGCCGCCGCCGACGCCCGCTCATCGCGCGAGGCGATGCTGACGCTCTCGCCCGCGCACCAGTCCGTGCTGGCCCTGCACTACCTCGAGGGCCTCAGCGTCGAGGAGGTCGCCGCCGTTCTGGGCGCCAGCGAGGGGACCGTCAAGTCCCGCCTGTCACGGGCCCGCGAGGCCCTGCGGAAACGGCTGGAAGGCGGCAGCGGGAGCACCACCCCATGACCACCGCACACAACACCGTTGACAGCGCGCTGGGTTCCATCAGGTCCGACCCCTGGCCAGGAGCGGACCGCCCACCACCGTTCCAGGAGTTGATCATGACCGAGGCTCTCAAGCACTCCGCCGCCCGCCGGCGCTCCCGCC
>CALAFV010000058.1 GCA_937891445.1 uncultured Phycisphaerales bacterium
TCGCTAAGGCGATCTCCGAGCACCAGGTCGTGGTGATCTGCGGCGAGACGGGGTCGGGGAAGACGACGCAGTTGCCGCAGATCTGCCTGGACCTCGGCCGCGGCGTGGCCGGGATGATCGGCCACACGCAGCCGCGGCGGATCGCGGCGAGGACGGTGGCGACGCGGATTGCGCAGGAACTCGGGCAGCCGCTGGGACAGACCGTCGGGTACAAGGTGCGCTTCGGGGACCAGACCGGCCCCGACACGATGATCAAACTGATGACCGACGGCATCCTCCTTGCTGAGACGCAGGGAGACCGGAACCTCTGGGCCTACGACACGCTGATCATCGACGAGGCGCACGAGCGGTCGCTGAACATCGACTTCCTGCTGGGGTACATCAAGCACCTGCTGCCGCGGCGGCCGGACCTGAAGGTCATCATCACATCCGCGACGATCGACCCGCAGCGGTTCAGTAAGCACTTCGGCGACGAACGGGGCGATGCCCCCATTATCGAGGTCTCCGGAAGGACGTACCCGGTCGAGGTGCGGTACCGGCCGGTCGGGGAGGAGGACCCCGACGACGCGGAGTACAACCAGGAACTGGCGATCCTGGACGCGGTGGACGAACTGACCCGCGGCGACGGTGGGCGGGGGGACATTCTCATCTTCTTCAGTTCCGAGCGGGAGATCAGGAACGCGGCGGAGGCGCTGCGGAAGCACCACCCGGAGCAGACGCAGATCCTGCCGCTGTACGCGCGGCTGAGCCCGGCGGAGCAGATGCGGGTCTTCCAGCCGCACCCGGGGCGGCGGATCGTGCTGGCGACGAACGTCGCGGAGACGTCGCTGACGGTGCCGGGGATCCGCTGCGTGATCGACACGGGGTACGCGCGGATCAGCCGCTACAACCACCGGACGAAAGTGCAGCGGCTGCCGATCGAACCGATCTCGCAGGCGTCGGCGGACCAGCGCAAGGGGCGGTGCGGGCGCGTGTCGGAGGGCATCTGCATCCGGCTGTACTCGGAGGATGACTTCCTCCAGCGGCCGCGGTTCACCGAGCCGGAGATCCTGCGGACGAACCTGGCCAGCGTCATTCTGCAGATGACGTACCTGCGGCTGGGAAGGATCGAGGAGTTCCCGTTCATCGACCCGCCGGATGGACGGATGATCCGCGACGGGTACGACACGCTGCACGAGATCGGGGCGATTTCGGAGACGGGGGAACTGACGCCGATCGGGCAGCGGCTGGCGCGGCTGCCGATCGACCCGAGGATCGGCCGCATGCTGCTTGCGGCGGCGGACGAAGGGGTGCTGGACGAGGTGCTGATCATCGCGTCGGCGCTGTCGGTGCAGGACCCACGCGACCGGCCGATGGACAAGCAGGAGCAGGCCGACCAGGCGCACGGGCAGTTCAAGCACGAGACCAGCGACTTCCTGACGCTCGTGAAACTGTGGAACGCGTACCGGGAGGCGGGCAGGCACCTGTCGCGGAACAAACTCCGCGGGTGGTGCCACGACAACTTCCTGTCGTTCAACCGCATGCGCGAATGGGAGGAGGTGTACCACCAGGTTCGCGAACTGCTGGAAGAGATGGAGGTGCGCTCGGCGGCGCGGCCGCCGGGGGGAATCGGCACGGTCGAGTTCGAGAACGCGGTGCACCGGGCGCTGCTGACGGGGCTTCTGTCCAATATCGCGACGCGGGGCGAGGGATTCGAGTACAACGGGGCGCGGGGGACAAAGGTGTCGATCTTCCCGGCGTCGAGCCTGTTCAAGAAGGGCCCGAAGTGGATCGCGGCGGCGGAAGTCGTGCAGACGACAAAGTTGTACGCGAGGACGGTCGCGAAGGTTGAGCCGGAGTGGATCGAGCGGATCGCGGCGCATGTCGTCAAGCGGAGTTACTCGGATATCCACTGGCAGCGCGAGACGGGGCAGGTGTGCGCGTTCGAGCGGGTGACGCTGTACGGGCTGACGCTCGTGCCGCGGCGGCGGGGGCACTACGGGCCGATCGATCCGAAGACGGCGCGCGCGGTGTTCATCCGCCGGGCGCTGGCGGAGGGGGACTACGAGAGCAAAGGGAAGTTCCAGGAGCACAACCGGGCGGTCGTTGAGGAAGTGCGGCGGCTGGAGGCCAAGGCCCGCAAGAGCGACCTGCTGGCGGACGTCGAGGCGTTCGTGGATTTCTACGAGGCCCGCGTGCCGGCGCATGTGTACAGCGCGGGGATCTTCGAGAACTGGCGGCGCGAGGCGGAGAAGAAGAACCCGCGGCTGCTGTTCATGACGCCGGCGGACGTGATGGTGAAGGAGGCGGCGGACCTCTCGCCGCAGAAGTTCCCGGACGAGATGCCGGTGGGCGGGTCGCTGCTGCGGGTGGACTACAAACTCGACCCGGGCGAGGAGGACGACGGGGTCACGCTGAACGTGCCGCTGGAGGCGCTGTCGCAGATCGACCCGGCGCGGTGCGAGTGGGTGGTGCCGGGGCTGGTGCGCGAGAAGGTGCTGCACCTGATCAAGACACTGCCGAAGCAGTACCGCACGCAACTGGACCCGCTCAACCAGACGGCGGACCAGTGCGCCGCGGCGATGGAATGGGGCAAGGGGCCGTTCCTGGATGCGCTGGCGGCGGCGATCGGGAAACTGCGCGGGGTGAACATCCCGCTGGCGCACTTCAACGTCAACTCGCTGCCCGCGCACCTGCGGCTGAACATCCGCGTGCTGGACGAGCACGGCAAGGTGATCGCGCAGGGGCGGGACGCGGGGGAACTGCAGCAGCGGCTCGCGGGGCGGATGCGCCGGGCGCTGGCGGGGCTGGCGCGGAGCCAGTTCGGCCGCGAGGGGCTGAAGACGTGGGACTTCGGCGACCTGCCGGAGACCTTCGAGATCGAGAAGGGCGGGTCGAAGGTCGTGTCGTACCCGGCGCTGGTGGACAAGGGCGGGAGCGTGGACCTCACGCTCATGGAGTCGCCCGAGGCCGCGGCGGCGGCGACGCGGGCCGGCGTGCGCCGGCTGTTCATTCTCGAGTCGCACCGGGAGATGGAGCACTACCTCAAAGGGAACCCGGCGGTGGAGCGGCTGGTCGTGCTGCACGCGCCGATGGGGCGGGCGCGGGAACTGCGCGCGATGCTGATGGAGATGATCGCGGACCAGGCCTTCGGGCTCGGACCGGGCGGGACGCCCGTGCGGACCGAGGCGGAGTTCCAGGTGCGGCTCGCACAGGGTTGGGGGCGGATCGGCAAGGCGGCGAAGGACGTGATGGCGCTGGCGGAGACAGTGCTGACGGCCAAGCAGAGCGTGGACGCGAAGGTTGAGTCGGCGCACCCGCCGGCGTGGGGGCCGGCGATCACGGACATCCGCGAGCAGTTGCGGCACCTGTTCCCCAAGGGGTTTCTCGGCCGCGTGCCGATGGAGCAGTTGCGCGAGTATCCGCGGTACCTCGCGGCGATTCACTCGCGGCTGCGGAAACTCGCGAACGCGGGGATTCAGCGCGACCAGAAGTGGATGGCGGAACTGGCCCCCCACTGGCGCCGACTGCTCGAGGGGGCCAACTTCCTGGCGATGCCCGATGGGACGCAGCGCGTGAATCCGGTGGCGCTGGAGGAGTATCGCTGGATGATCGAGGAGTTCCGCGTGTCGCTGTTTGCGCAGGAACTGGGGACGCGCGGGAGTGTGTCGGCGAAGCGGCTGGAGGAGAAGTGGGCGGGGGTGATGAGGAGGGGGTAGGGGATCCGGGTTTCGTGTTCGGTTCTCTCCGGCAGCGGTCGCCGGTCCGGCTCGTCGAGAGTGCGGTGGGCGCCGAGTATGCTGCCCACGCGGCCTCCGTGTTCGGGGCCGTGCATCATCTCACGAAGCGAGGACTTTGGCCGCCGCTCCAGGAGTGCCCTTCGTACTCTCTTCGTCGAGGATCCGCCCGACGCCGGCCGCGGCGAGTCATCGGCTTTGCCAAGCCGCACATCATCGTGAGTGATGTAGTTGGTCGGCTGCTTCAACATGCGAGCGCGAGGGTCGTGATTTTTCCTGTGCGATTGCTCAGCCAACCGCCGGCTGCCCTCCCCCCCTCTTGGTCCCACTACAACCAGGGTCCTCGCGCGATGGAAGCACGCGTGGCAGCACCGGGAAGCCGGCTCTGAAGCCGGGCTTTGACGCTCGCGTACCGGGCATTTCCGAGGCTCATTGATCCCATTCCACGAAGGCGAGTATTCGGGAGGAGTTATCCAGCGACTTCCGTACGGCAAGCACTATGATCCAGACGAGGTCTAGAAGGCATATCAGGATGTTTACAGGGACTTTCCGGAATGGCTCGCGAAGATCAAGCCATACTTTCGATGAGCACTAACGAAAGGCTGGAGTTCGTGTCATCCTCGACGAAGCAGAACCAGACGTGGTATGCCGTTGAGTTTCGCGTCATGGAGAAAGGCGAAGCGGGACCGCGCGAGGGGACACAGTACGACCTGACGCAGGGATGCCCCCGGTGCGGAACCGGTTCGCGGCAGTTGTCTCCGCTTCTGCTTAGGAAGTCCGACCTTCCCGCGAACCGACCTATCGCCCAAACGCTGGACCATGATCTTCTTCTGCGAGACGATCTGGCAAACTCCATCCTCGAGGCCACGGGCACGGGCGCACACCTTTGGCCCGTGCTGGAGCGAAAGACACGGCAGCCGCTTCCGTGGTGGCAGCTGTATCCACAGTACACCTTTCCGAAAGCCGACGAAGCAACACGGGGGCTCGTCACCAAACGGCAATGCGCAGAGTGTCACCGGGATGGCCACTTCTCTGACCGGAATCATCCGGACCTCTCGTTTGTGTATCGACTTCCCAAAGTTCAAGTTGAGACACTTCCACATGTTTGCGCGACATGGGAATGCTTCGGGTGGTCGAATTTGATAGAGGACCCACCCGATGCTGTTCCGCGGAGAGTCCTCCGATTCGCCAGACCGTGTATCATTGTAAGCGAAACGGTTGGCCGAGTGCTTCGGGAAGCAAGCACGAAGGTCGTGCTCTATCCCGTGCGGTTCATCACGTAGCCTCATCTCGCAGATTGCGTCGAGCTGAAAGTACAACCTCGAGCACAGGGAACGCGTTCCGGGGCATGAAGTTGCTCCAAGGGCCGTTCAGGACAGTCTTCGCGGTGGCCTGCCTCGACCGAGCTGGTCCCGAGGCGATGATGTGCGACGCGCAACTGCTCGACTGAGTGGAAGCGAACCTCGTCGATGAGGGGAGGTGTTCTGCCGGCCAACTGTCCCTGCGAGTTGCAAGAGAACGCGGGTTGACCCCTTCGGTCTGCACGCTTGCGGCCAGCCGAGAGACTCATGGGTCAGTACGAGCCATTCACGCCGCCGTTCGAGATTGACTTCATCGCGTCGACCGCGCGTCAGGCCCAGCGCTACTTCGAGTACTACGTCTCGCAGATTCCCCATCGCGTCGAGATGCTCCAGGACGACGCCAGACGCACGCCGGGCTTCGAGCAATGGAGCCCCTATCTCAGCGATCTCTCCATTGTCGGCCTCGCGCTCTGGCTGAAGGAGCGTGGACGCGGCCGCGAGGTCACGGACGAGGAGCCGGCGAGGGTTCGTGTGTCGATTCAGGGGCCCTTGCGCGACGTCCTGCCCGAGAGCAGGATCACCATGACGCCCACGACCTGGTCGTACTGCGTTGAGGCGGCGATGTACATCGGCGGAGCGCTCCGCAGCAGGTCCCCGGAGGTGTCCTGGCGAATCGGACCAAGCCCAAACGCGGCCTTGACTACAACCGGCCCGTCCTGGCGACCGCGGACGACCGGTTCATCTGGAACGTGGAGTGGTGCGTCATGGCCTGGGTGTAGGAGTACGTCCAAAGACGGCTTGCGTTTGACCTGCCGGAGCTGGTCCGCGATCTTGAGCATCGTGTGCGCAAGCGGTTCGAACCGCCGATGTGACTTGCCGCCAGGCCGACGGCACGACGCTGGTGCTCGGTGGGCCGGCCTGTCGTCCGTAACCGGCCGGGCGGCCGTGCTCCCTGCTCGCGTGCGGCCAGGACGCCATCGCCCGAATCTTGTAGAATCTGCGGGCACGTGAGGGAACCTATGGCATCTCAGCGTTACTGGATATTCGACATCGCCGGGGGAGGTCGTCGACGCTGGCAAATCTCCTGCCAAGACGAAGATTGGATATATGGCCAACACGTGTGCGATTGCGCCAAGGCCAACCCATGAAACCCGGTGAGTGGTGTGCGGAACACGCAAGGTTCACGTACCGTCACGTCGATCAGTTCGAGGATATTCCAAGCGTCTTCGGTTATGGGTGTGTGATGCTGGTGTCGGATCGGCTTCGAAGATTTCTCGAGATCGAAGCCCCGGACGCAGCAGAATACCTTCCGGTGCAGATCGACGGACCGCGGGCGGATGAGATGCCGGGGCCCTACTGGGCGGTCAATATGCTCAGGCTCTTCGACTGCCTGGACGAGGAGGAATCCATGGACGTCGACGAGGACGGCAAGCGCTTCGTGCAGATCCCGGTTGTGGACGTCAGCCGCGTGCCGCCCGATGGCGTCTTCGGCCTGCTCAAGGGCTTCCAGATCGTGCGGCTGATCCGCAACGACCTGAGGCTGAAGTTCAAGAAGGCCGGGTTCACCGGCGCGTGGTTCGAGCGGATCGCGGAGATCGACCGCTCGGCGATGCGCAAGCCGGCCGGGCGCCCGACGAAGCGCTCCGGCCGCCGCGGCTGACGACGCTGCCGCGGCGGCCAACGCACCATCCGTGTGGCCGGAACCGGGCGACCCGGTGGCAACAACCAACACCGCGACGCGAGAGTACAAGTTCATCACGTTCACGTCCGACCCTCCGCCGCGAACGAAGATCCGGCGCATGCTGGCGGATCTTGGTATTACAGAACGCAACTGTGAGCTGGAGGATCTCGATGGTGTGTATTTCGTGCGCATGCCAACCACTGATCCCCGCCTGGATGGTCTGATCGCTGCACTGAACAAGCTTCCTTTTGATCCCCCTTGGAGCCTACGCATCGAGGTCGAGTACGATCGCAGCGACCTCGAATCTTGCGAGTTTGTCGCGTTAGACGTGAATCGCGCTCCGAAGGGTGACACCGGCCTGGCATATGGCACCGAATACGATCTCTCGACTGGATGCCCTGAATGCGGCACTGGAGCCAGGCAAATATCGGCACTCCGTATCAACGCCTCGGCTCTACCCAAGAAAGCGAGGATTATGCGCACCTACAACAGTGATATTCTGATCGATCATGAACTGGCGAACGATCTGATGATCGAGCTTCGCAGCGATCGAGGCCTTCGACAAGTCGAGGACCGCCGAAGCCACAAACCACTTCCCTGGTGGCAGATCCTTCCGGACACATACATGCCGCCAGTTGACCCTTCGACCGGCCTGCGGACAGAGGATCAATGTCCCCGATGTCGCCGCAACGGCTTCTACGGCCGCGAGGACCAACGGCCTATCGAGTACACCTACCGTATGAGTAAGCGAGATCGGAGCACACTTCCCGACTTCGTCTATACCTGGGAACACGGCGGTTTCTCAAGCCTCAAAACCCCGGCCGGGCTATGTCGCCAGCCTTGCTCAGGCGGACGTCCTTATAAGCAACCGTGTGATGCGAATCCTCTGGGCCAGGAACATCCGGGGCCTTGAACTCACGCCGGTGCGCTTCGTGGAGTGAGGCGGTCGCGGTGGGCGCCCGTCCGTTGGCGATCGACGTTCTTCGTTCCGCGGTGAGCGGCTGGCCAATGCGGCGGCGCGGGAAGCCACCAGCGCCAAGCCTGCGGCGGGGGAACTGATGCGGCGCCGCTGGACCTGGAGAGCGGGCTGATGGGGGCCATGGAGGGCGGAGGCGGCGGAGGATCGAGCGGGGCGTACCTGGCCCGCGAGTACATCTGGGGGCCGGGCGACGCCTGGCACCCGGCTTCGGTTGACGAACTGCTGGTCTACTTCGGCGAGAATCGGCAGGCATGGGGGGG
>CALAFV010000059.1 GCA_937891445.1 uncultured Phycisphaerales bacterium
CCTCGCGGACCATCTCCTTGGCGAAGGCGTCAGCCTCCGTCTGGTCGGCCGCCACGAAGCGGATGCGCACCTGGACCAGCGAGCCTCGCGAGACCGAGGCCGACAGGATCTCCCCCTCGAACCCCGCGAGCGCGGAGGCGAGGATGTCATCGGGCGTCGAGCGATCAGGGACCTGAGCCATGAACGAGAGCACGAACACGGAGCCGCCCGAGGCGATCACCCGATTCCACTGAGCCGTCAGGTGGTGCACGGTCCTCCCCAGGGACAGATTTTTCTATCTGGAGGAGGACGTCGAGGAAGAGCGGTCCTCCACCCCTTCGGTAGGTGAACCGCTTGATCCGGCAGGCCCTAGACGGCGTCGAGCGCCAGTTGGCGGAGCACCTCGGGCTCGTCGACCTCGAAGAGGTCCGAGCGCCGGTTGCCCGGCCAGGCGATGTAGAGCGTGGCCTGCCCCTGGGAGGCCATGGTGGCTGCGGAGCGACGCTGCTCCGCGCCGAAGGGGTTGAAGACCTCCCCCTCGTTGGTGACCAGCACCCAGCAGACCGTCTGCGCGCAGTAGGGGAAGTTGGTCGACTGCCCCTTCTCCACGCTCACGCTCGATGTCTTGCGCATCTCGTCTCCCGTCAGCCGCTGCGGCGATTGTCTCGACGCCCAGCCCACTGTGTCAAACGGTTCCCACTAGGTCCCTCGCGATCTTCACACACTCCAGGCACATGAGGTAGCGCTCGGGGTCTCGGCCGGGCACCCAGCGGTATCCGCAGAGCGCCTCGACCTCCTTTCCTTCGACCGCAGCCTCGGTGATCCATGCTGCCGCGCTGGGCTTGCCCGGCGGGCACCTGACGTAATGGGTGCGGACGTCGGAGTCCCCCGTGCCGGTGCCGGTCCGGGGGCGCGCTAGCGTCTCGGTGCCCACGGGGCGAACGGTACAGCCACAGCGCGTCTAGCGCGAGAGTCCATACACCCGGGGCGCGCGATGGTCTGGTTGAGCAGGATGAGGGGGTGGGGGTCAGCGTGGATGCTCGGCATCCTTCTTCTCGGTCTCGGACTCGGTGCGTCCCGGGCACCACAGGTGGGCGGTGCCCCTGGAGCCGAACACGGGGAGCGTCGTCTCCAGGGTCCACTCGTGGGCGGGGTGGGCGCGGCGCTTGCGAGGGCAGTGGCGCTCGGGGAGTGCGGACTTGGTGCTCATGCTTGGGCTCCCTTGAACAGTCGCAGGATCTCGTCTTGGGTGAAGACCGGGACGTTGCCCACGGCCTCGAAGTCGTACTCGTGCTCCTCGCGCCAGGCGTCGGCCTCCTTGTCGCTGGAGAAGACGACCGCGCCGACCGCACCGCTCGGCAGTTCGACCAGGAGCGCGTGGCGTCGCTTGGTGGCGGCCATCTCAGGCCCCCTTTCCAGTGGCGAGCGTGGTCGCCACCTCCAGGGCGATGACCTCGACGTTGTAGGCGTCAGTCCAGTGCTCGACGCCGTCGTCGGTCACGAACTTCACGCGCATCCCGCCGAAGTTCGACTTGCAGTAGACCTGCACGATGCCCTCGGTCCCCTGAGCGATCTTGCGCCCGCGCACCACGGTGACGCGGCGGCCGGGCTTGGGGAGCGACTCCTCGATGAGGCGCTCGCGAACCTGCTCCATCGCGGCGGCGGCGCGGCGCTGGGCCTCCTTGGCATCCTGCTGGGCCTGGAAGGCGGCCATGACATCCTCGGGGGCGTCGATCGTCACGCAAAGCGGGGAGTAGGAGTGCCCCGCGTGGAAGAACTCGCACGAGTCGGGGTCGAAGACGATCGCGAAGTAGTTGGTGTCGCAGTCGCCCATGTAGGTGCTGCCGGAGC
>CALAFV010000060.1 GCA_937891445.1 uncultured Phycisphaerales bacterium
AGTGCCTAGTGCCTAGTGCCTAGTGCCTGATGCCTGGTGCCTTGCATCCGCATCCCTGCGCAGATGCACGGTCGGTCGGTTGCACGCGGCGGGCTCGGGTTGGTGGATTCGGGGGGCGATCTTGGCGGGCGCTCATGTGCGCCGGGCATAGTTCGGAAGGCTGCGGTGCGCGCGGCGCTTGGAGGGTTGGGGCTATGCTGAACAACGACTCGGGGATCAGCCAGTCGGTGTGGATGCGGACGGCGGTGGTTCCGGACCGGCCGCCCCTGCGGGAGGATGTGTCGGCGGATGTGTGCATCGTCGGGGCGGGGATCGCCGGGCTGACGACGGCGTACATGCTGGCCCGCAAGGGCGTGAAGGTCATCGTGCTCGACGATGGCCCGATCGGCGGCGGGGCGACCGGGCGCACGACCGCCCACCTCGCCAGTGCGCTGGACGACCGGTACTTCATGCTCGAGGAGCGGCTCGGGCAGAAGCACGCCCGGCTCGCCGCGGAGAGCCACGCCGCGGCGATCAACGCGATCGAGGCGATCGTCCGGCGGGAGGGGATCGACTGCGACTTCAAGCGGGTGGACGGCTATCTGCTCGTGCCGCCGAGCCGGGCGCTGGAAGGCGCGGACCTGGTGGAAAAGGAGTTCAAGGCGGCGCGCCGAGCCGGGCTGAAAGTCCGGCGCGAGGTGCGGGCGCCGCTGCGCGGGTACAACACGGGGCTGTGCCTGCGGTTCCGAGAGCAGGCGCAGTTCCATCCCCTGAAGTACCTCGCGGGGCTGGCGCGGGGGATCGAGAGCGCCGGCGGCATCATCCACACGCGGACGCACGCGGCGAGGATCCGCGGCGGGGCCGATGCACGCGTCATCACTTCCGACGGCCGGCGGGTGCGCTGCGACGCGATCGTCGTCGCGACGGGCACGCCGGTGAACAACCGCGTGCGGATCCACACCAGGCAGGCGCCCTACCGCACATACGTCGTGGCGATGTGGACGCCGCGGGGGGCGATCGAGGAAGCGCTGTACTGGGACGGGTTCTGGTCCGACAAGGATGAGTCGTACCACTACGTGCGCGTGCAGCGCGGGTCGGAGGATGCGTACCCGGGGGAGGACCCGGAGGCGATGTACGACCTGTTGATCGTCGGCGGGTCGGACCACAAGACAGGGCAGGCGTACGATTTCGAGGAACGCTTCGCGCGGCTGGAGGAGTGGGCGAGAGTTCGCTTCCCCGAGGCGCAGGGAACGGTGTACCGCTGGTCGGGTCAGGTGTACGAGCCCGTCGATGGCATGGCGTACATCGGGCGCAACCCGGGCGGTGCGGAGAACGTGTTTATCGCGACCGGGGACTCCGGCAACGGCATGACGCACGGGACGATCGCCGGGATGTTGCTCACGGACCTGATTCGCGGCATCGACAACCCGTGGAAGGACCTCTACAGCCCGTCCCGCTCGGCGGCGGGCGCGGCGGGGGCGTGGTGGAGCGAGAACTTGAACGTCGCCAGGCAGTACCGCGCGTGGCTCGGCCGCGGCGAGGTGGACAGCGCCGAGAAGATCGCGCCCGGGACGGGGGCGGTGATCCGGCGCGGGCTGCGAAAGGTCGCGGTGTACCGCGCGCCGGATGGAGCGCTCACCGAGTGCTCGGCGACCTGCCCGCACATGAAGGCGGTCGTGACCTGGAACGCCGCGGAGAAGACGTGGGACTGCCCCGCGCACGGGTCGCGGTTCGACCCGCGCGGGCGGTGCATCGCCGGGCCGGCGAACGTGAACCTGCGCGTCCTGCGGACCGAGCCGCCGGAACTGAAGAAGACGCTCAAGGAGCAGCCCGACGGCGTGATGCCGGCGCCGGTGGAGGTCCCGGAGCGGGAGGAGCGGCGGTGGGCGCCGATCGAGCCGGCGCTCGGGAGGCAATCGGGCCGGACCGGAGCCGCGCGCATCTACGACCGCTGTCCGGAGCCTGAAAGCGGCGAGGGACCTCCGCGCGGGGCGGAGATCCCTCGTCGGGTCGGGGGCGGTGCTGTGGAAGAGCGTCAGCGGTCGTAGCCGATCGCGTCGAACATGTTGAGGTCGGCGGCCTGGAAGAAGTTGGGCCAGTGCGTCTCGCCGTAGGTGAAGGCCGGATCCATGAGCCCGATGTACGGGCTGGTCTGCTCGCGGAAGTGGCTGGCCTGGTACGGCGAGCCGTCGGACATGCGGTACTCGGCCGAGATCAGGTCGCAGATGTGCGCATCGTTGGGGACGTTGTAGTCGACCAGACGCGGGCGAGCCTGGAACTCCGCCAGCGTGTCCGGGTTGTAATCGCCGGAGCCGTCGGTGTACTGGAACCGGAACAGGTCGAGAACTTCCAGGTCCGCCGTGCGGAAGTCCGCGCCGCTGGTGAAGCCAAGGGCGTGCCCGACCTCGTGCACGACCACATCCTGGAACGAGAAGGCTCCCGGCGCGATGCCGTTGGACGGGTCGTAGTCCCATGTGAAGTTCGTGCTGTAGGTCATGTTCGCGGCGACGCCCGAGACGGCGCCGACGGTCGCGTTGAAGTTCGCCAGCGTCCAGAAGACGCGGTCCTCGTTCGTAACGGTGCTGCTGGCGCCGTTGTACCGCACCGGGATGGTGGAGCCGGTGGGGAGCCAGGTCTGGATGGTGTCGCTGGCGTCGCGGTTGTTGACCAGGCCGGCGCGTGATGTGGTGTAGGACGTGTAGCCGTAGGTGCTGCTGGTGCCGCCGAGGATGCCCGCGCCGAGGGGCTGGAAGGAGACGTTCACGCTGACCGTGATCGGGTCGGCGAACTGCGCCTCGAGGTAGGCCTCAACGGCGGCGAGGGCCGAGATGGCGGCGGGAGGGACCGACCCGGCGATGACAAAGACGATGTTGATTCCGGCCCCGCGGACGCCGGAATCGACGATCGTGAGTTCCTCCGGCCTGGCCGCGGCGAACTGGGCCATGTGGTTGCGAGCGATCTGCGCAAGGTCCTCCGTCGCGAGCCGCGAGACGTCGGAACTGCACACGGGCTTCCAGACGCTCTGCCACTCCATGAGGACGCGCTTCCCGTTGTGGTACAGCACGGCCTCGGCCGGCGGCTCGTCGAAGACGACGCGCAGGGCGCCGCGGCGCTGCGGGACCTGGGGGCTGGCGGGGGCGATCTCGGGCTCCTCGGACGGCGAGGGGCCGGGCGGGGTCGCGAGACACACCATCGGGGTCGCGGCCAGCGCCGCGGCGGCAGCGAGGCGGACGGAGGAACGCCAAAAACGGAAGTGGGGGACCATGTGTCACCTCCTCAACCGGACCGGAGCGGTCCGGGCACGCACAGGCCGCTGCGGGATCGGGCGCGCCAGCGCCCGGCGCGGCCGGATGAACCGGGTGTACCGACGGCTCATCCGCCGCGTCAAGAGATCACACACGGATGTGTTCGAAACTCGGGTTCAACCGGAGTTCCGGACGACCTCGCGGGCTCGGGAAAGCGACGGGATGATGGCCTGTTCGTCCGGCGCGAGGATGGTGAGATGGCCGATTTTCCGCCCGGGTCGTGCGGATTTGCCGTACAGGTGCACGTGCGCGCCGGGGATACCGAGCATCGCCGCGAGCGGCGGGGCTTCGCCGATGAGGTTGAGCATCGCGCTGACGCCGACCGGCGCGGCGGACCCCAGGGGGAGCCCGAGCACAGCACGCAGATGGTTCTCGAACTGACTCGTCTGGGCGCCCTCGATGGTCCAGTGGCCGGAGTTGTGCACGCGCGGCGCCATCTCGTTGGCCACCAGTCTCCCCCCG
>CALAFV010000061.1 GCA_937891445.1 uncultured Phycisphaerales bacterium
CGACCGCGACGATCGTGCCGGGCGTGCACGGCCGCAGGGCATCGGGCCACTCGAACGACCCGCGGCGGGGCGAGAAGTCCTCGGGGACGACGTTGGAGACAAATGGGGCCTCGTGCAGTTTCTTGCGGAAGTACCCGTGCCCCCCGAGCCCGCGGACGAGGTGGAAGCCGTACTCCTCCTCGACGGTCCGCTGCACGACCTTCGCCCAATCGACTAGTTGCTTGCCCGGCGTCAGTTCCCTGATCCCCCGCGCCAGCGAGACCTTCCCCGACTCCATCAGCCGCCGCGCTTCCTCGGAGGGGTAGTTCCTGAAGACGTACGTCCACGCGGCATCGCCGATCCATCCGCGGTACGTCACGCCGATGTCGATCTTGAGGATGTCCCCCTCCTTCATCGGCTGGGTGTAGTACCCCGCCGTCCCGTGGACGATGCAGTCGTTGACCGACAGGCAGGCGTGGCTGGGGAAGGCCGGCAGCCGCGGCTGGCGGTAGAGGTAGAAGCACGACTTGCACCCCAGGTCCTCGAGCGTCCGCAGGACGTGCTGGTCGATCTGCGCGAGCGTCTGGCCGACGCGAAGGAAGTCCACCAGGCGACGATGGACCTCGACCACGCGCTGGCCGGCCTCGTACGCCGCCTGGGCGTCCGCCTGAGACAGGTTGCCGGAGTTGATCCGCAGCATCCCGAATGGTAGGAAACACCCCGCCAGCCCGCCCGCCGCTTACCCCCACGGAGCCGTGATCGCCGGCGCGGCGGCGGGGAAGAGGGCGGCGACGGGACTGGCGCCGAAGTCGTGGGCCAGGCGCCGCTCGTCCGTGGTGTTCAGCAGCAGCAGGTCCGCGCGCTGGCCGGGGGCGATGGCCCCGCGGTCGGCCAGGCCGCAGGCGGCCGCCGCGTTCACCGTCACCGCCGTGATCGCCTCCGCCACCGAGAGCCCGTTGAACCGCACCGCCAGCGCCACCGCCATCGGGACCGACAGGCACGGGGCCGAGCCGGGGTTGCAGTTGGTCGCCACCGCGACCGCCCCGCCCGCGTCGATGAGCCGGCGGCCGTCGGCGTAGCGGCCGTCGGTGTGGAACCCCGCGCACGGCAGGAGCACGCCGATGGTTCCCGACTCGGCCAGACGCTCCAGCAGTGGGGGGGCGGTCGCCTCGAGGTGGTCGATGGTGCGGAACAGCGGCCGCCCCGGCTCGCCGAGTTGCGTGTTGAGGTCGATGATCCCCAGCGAGTTGAACTGGTCCGCGTGGACGCGGCAGGGGTGGCCCAGTTCCCTGGCCCGCTCGAAGAGCCGCCGGCAGTCCTCCAGCGACCACGCCCCGTTCTCGCAGTAGGCATCCACCGCGATGCCGGGGAACTCCTTGGACACGGCCGGGAGCGTCTCGCGGATCGTGCGCTCGACGAACTCCGCCGGCGTGCCCGGGGCGTCGGCGTCGATGGCGTGGCCGAGCAGGGCCGTGGGCACGACGTGGACGCCGCGCGGCGCGACGATCTTCGCCGCCCGGTCGATCGCGCGGAGCATCTTCAGTTCGGTCGCGGCATCCAGGCCGTAGCCGGACTTCACCTCGACCGTCGTCGTCCCCAGGTGCTGCATCTGGCCGATGCGCTCGACGAGCGACCGCACCAGGTCGTCCTCGCCCGCCGCGCGCACCGCCCGCACCGTGGACATGATCCCGCCGCCGCGCTGGAGGATCTCCAGGTAGGTCGCGCCGCGCCGCTTCATCTCCCACTCGTCCAGCCGGTCGCCGGCGAAGCACGCGTGCGTGTGGCAGTCGATCAGCGCGGGCATGAGCACGCGGCCGCCCGCGTCCACGACCTCGGCGTCGGCGGCCTCCAGGTGCTCCCCGACCGCCGCGATCACGCCGTTTTCAACCAGCACATCCCCGCGCGGGATGACGCCCAGGTCCGACATCTCCCGCCCCCGCCGCGGCCGCGAGCCGCCGGCGAGCGTGAGCACACGGGCATTGCGAATCAGCCGTCTCAAGCGATCCTCCCGGATCAATGCCAGGAAAAGATGGTCACGAGCCGCGCGACGCACGTGGCGACGCCGTACTCCGCCGCGAAGGCCTCCGCGATGACTCGCGCCTGCGTCTGGTCCAACGTCGTGGCCACGATGTTCTCATGCGTCTGGGTGAACTGCACGAGCGGATCCTTGAACACGATGGACGCGCCTTCCCGCGGGCCGAGCCGCGGGAGGTCGAGCGCATCGCTCAGGGGCAGGTCCGGCCACAGCCGCGGCTCGCCGCCCGGGAACGCGGCGATGCGCTCCAGGATCCACATCCCGGCGTACCGGGAGAAACCGGCCGGGTGAGCGCCGTGGTACACCTCGTCGGAGGACAGCGTCCGCTCCAGCAGGTACGTCCACTTCTCTTCCCTCACATACAGGAAGGCGCCGCCACCGACGGAGGTATCGAACGGCGTTCGCCGCGGCAGCATCATGCCCGGACAGTCGGGCGCGTACACCGTCTCCGTGGAGACTTGCCGGCGCAGGCGCCGCTCGGCCGCGCGTTCGGGCGGCAGGTCGGATTCGTGTGAAAGAGCCGCCGTCACGCCGCCCGCTCCGCGAAGCCCCTGAGAAACTCCAGCAGCATCCGCGCCGCCAGCCGCGCCGTCCGCCCGCCCTCGTCGTGCGTCGGGCACAGTTCCATGATGTCGAAGCAGCGCACCAGCGGCGATCGCCCCGCGGCTCGCACGAGGCTCGCCACCTGCTGCGGCGTCAGCCCGCAGGGGTTCATCGCGCTCACCCCCGGCGCGTACGCGGCATCGAGCACATCCAGGTCAAGGCTCACAAAGTAGTGCTCGCCGCCACCCGCCCCCGGGCTTGCGTACGGCGCCGCGTCCCCCGGCTCCGCAAGCCGCCCGCCATGGGAGATGAACCACTCGTAGTGCTCGCGCGTGTTCGCCAGCGGGTCCACGCCGATGCACGTCAGCCCGCCCACGCCGCACTCCTCGACGAGCCGCCGGAACGGCATCCCCGACCCCACCTCCGCGCGCACGTCCAGGTGCGCATCAAGGTACACCCCCGACATCGGCGCAAACCGCCGCGCCACCGCCCGAACGAACGGAAACGTCAGGTCGTGCCCGCCCCCGATCCCGATCGGCAGCAGCCCCAGGTCGAGGATCGCCTCCACCGCTTCGGTCACCCGCGCGTGCGTCTCGTGGATGTCCTCCGACGGCACGATGTTGCCGACGTCGAAGACGTGCGGGTACGGCGTCTCGGGCCTTCCCGGCCCCGGCGCCTCGGCCATCGGGATCGCCGCGCCGTACCGCGCCAGCGCCGCCCGCAGCGCGTTGGGGCCCTCCCGCGCGCCGATGCGCCCGTTGTTCATGGCCACGCCCGTGTCGTCCGGCATCCCCAGCAGCGCCACGCGGCACTTGCCGATCGCTTCGCGCGCCTCGGCCCCGTCGAGGAGTTCCGACGAGTTGCGCAGGATCGCCGACGCGAATCGACCCGGTCGGGTCTCGGGCCACAGTGGGGGGGTGACGTGCGGGATCACGGCCACACTTTACGCTTGCGGCAGTTCGTACCCGCTCCGCCGCTGGTAGTCCCGCCACCCGTTGGCCTCCGCGTCGCCGGGGAACTCCCACTTCCGCGGGTCCCACTTCAGCCGGCGGCGGTGCCAGTACGCCAGGTTGGCCAGGTGGCACACCGTCACGCTCCGCGCGCCGACCTCGACGTCGCACACCGGCCTCTGCCGCGTGCGGATGCAATCGAGCCAGTTCTGCCGGTGATCCGTCGCGGCGGCGGGAAGGTGCACATCCTCCTCACCCAGCGGCTCCTCGAGGATCCGCTTCGGGTTGCTCTCGAGCCGGGCGCGATCGACGAAGATCGAACCCCGCGTCCCGACGAACGTGATCCCCTCCGGCCCGCCGTGGAACTCCACGACGAAGGGCACGGGCGCGCCCTTGCG
>CALAFV010000062.1 GCA_937891445.1 uncultured Phycisphaerales bacterium
CGCCAGCGGCAACGGCAAACCCCGCCCCGCCGTCGAGGGCCTCGACCCCGACGAAGCCCCCGCCTTCCCCGTCGAGATCGCCGTGGACACCGGCCGCGAGTACGTCCTCCTCGCCGCCGAGAAGTCCATGCGCCTCCGCCTCACCCCCGACACGGTCGGCGAACTGACGACCCTCCTCGGCGAGCACAACATCCGCGTCGTCGGCGGCGTCGCCGTCGAGGCCGCGGGGACGGGCAAGCGCGAGAACAGGTGGGCGAAGGCGAAGGTGGGGTAAGCCTCTACAGGTTGGGTATCCCACAACCTACCACCCTATATCTTGGATCAAAGCTCGTTCAGATTGAAAGTCTGCGCCTTTCAGTTCAATCGAATTGAAAGCAAACAGCCACTATGCTTTAAATCTTCGATCGCCTTTGGTACTTTGCTTTCCATCCATGAATCCATCCGACTTTCAACCGAACTCGCCTGGCAAGCTGGTCCGTACAACCGGCTGGGTCCGCCGACTCCGGAATGGAACGCCGGAAACCGTTCCCGTCCCCGGTTGGGCCTTCGTGCCGGATCCGCTACCGCCCCAGATTGATCGAGACCAGTTCATTGGCCGCGTGAGCGAGGAGCTCCTCGCCGCCCAAAGTGAACTCTCCAAACTGGAAGGTACCGTTGGCTCGCTCCCCAGCCCTGAACTGCTCCTTCGGCCTTTCCGTTTAAGAGAAGCGAAACTCTCGTCTCGCATAGAGAACACGGTTGCATCAGTTGAAGAAGTTGCGCTGGCAGCAGCCGGGCGTGCGCCGCAGCGTGACGAAGTTTCGGAAGTACGAAACTACGTTGACGCGCTCGAACATGGGCTCTCGTCCGATTGGCCGCTCGGCAACCGACTCTTCTGCGAAATGCACAAAATTCTGTTGCGTAATGTTCGCGGAGACGACAAACGACCCGGTCAGTTTCGAGACGGGCAGGTCTACATCGGCGATGACACGCGAGGATTCACGGCGGCGAGGTTCGTACCGCCGCCTCCCGGCGAGCCATTGCTGCGTTGTATGAGAGACTATGAGCAGTTCCTCAACCCGGATGCCTACGCGAACTCGGATCGGCCGACGCGCACGAGGTACCCGCGGCTGATTGAGATCGCCATGGCCCACTATCAGTTCGAGGCCATTCACCCCTTCAATGACGGCAACGGCAGGCTCGGCCGGCTCATCGTTGCGATCTCGCTCTGCCGCGACGGCCTTCTTGCACGCCCGATCGTTTACGTGAGTGCATACTTTGAGCGGAACCGCCAGCGCTACTACGATCTTCTGCTCCGCGTCAGCACGCATGGCGATTGGGAATCGTGGACGCGCTTCTTCTGCGAGGCTGTCGCCGCTGAAACAAGGGACGCTATCGTTCGGGCCGGCAGGCTTCGGAACCTGCGCCAGCGGTACCTGGACGCCGTCACCTCGAAGCGAGCAAGTGCTCTAACCCCGAGGCTGATCGACTATCTCTTCGTCCAACCCGCTGTTCGCACCTCCCATGTCGCCGAGCACCTCGGCATATCCACGCCCGCCGCTCAGGGGCACATCAACAAGCTGGTCGAGAAGAACATTCTCCAGGAGGCTACCGGCTCCAACTACGGGCGCATCTACGTGGCGCGAGGCATCCTTGGTGCCGTTGAAGACGATGCTCCGGCAGACCGAACCGACGACTGACTTTACCGCCCCTTCTCCTCCCAGCGCGTCCGCAGCGTGTGCTCGACCCTGAGCAGGTCCAGCACCTTGCCGACCATGAAATCCACAAGGTCTTCGACGCGCTGCGGCTTGAGGTACAACCCCGGGTTCGTGGGGCAGACGATGCCGCCGGCGAGCGTCACCGTGCGCATGTTCTCGATGTCGATGAGGCTCAGCGGCGTCTCGCGGTGGCAGAGGATCAGCGGGCGGCGCTCCTTGAGCGTGACCATCGCCGCGCGGGTGAGCAGGTTGCTCCCCGAGCCGCTGGCGATGGCGCCGAGGCTCGCGCTGGAGCAGGGGATCACGACCATGCCGTCGTGAAGGAAACTGCCGCTGGCGATGACCGCGCCGACGTCCTTGTTGGGGTGGACGATCAGTCGCTGGGCCGCGCGGGCGTCGGCGACCGTGGGGCACAGCGTCGCGAAGTCCACGTGCGTGATCCCGGCCTCGTCGAAGAGCAGGCGGCGGCCGTAGTCCGTGACGACCAGGTGCACCTCCGCCCCGGCCTGGCCCAGCAGGATCTCCAGCAGCCGCAGGGCGTACGCCGCGCCCGAGGCGCCGCTGATGCCGACGACGAACCGGCGCGGGCGTGTGGGGGGGGCGCCGGCGCCGGTCGGCGCCGGTGATCCGCTCTGGGGGGTCATGGCGGGGGATGCTACCCTCCCGGTGCACGCCGAATCGGAGCCGCCGCGGAGGTGGAACGCTCGCGCACCCCGCGCCCACGGAACACGCCTTCCTCGCGGCGGGGCACAGGGTCGTCGATCTGTCCGACGCGGTCGTAGCCGTCTGGGACGGCGGGCCGGCGCGCCACCCCTGGGTCCGCCGGAGCCGGGATTTGCAGTGTGGCGCCGGCTCGGGCCGAAAGGGTGAACTTCGGGCTTTCCCTGCGCGCCGGCCGGCGGTACAACTTGTGGCCCGGACGGGGCGGGAAAACCAAGCCCCATCAAGGACGACGCCGATGTCCCGCACCGCACGCACGCATGCCATGTTGTTCGGCCTGACCGCCCTGACCCTCGCCGCCGCGGCGGGGGGCGGGTGCGTGGGAGCGACGGCCAACCCGCCGCTGAGCACGCGCGAGACCGCCTTCAACAACCCCAACGCGCCCTCGACATGGGACACCGCCGCGACGGCGATGCGCTGGGTCGTGCGGCGCTACCCGCCGCAGGGGCCGGACGGCCGGCTGGTCGGCTGGGAGGACCTCGACATCCCGGCGGGGGGCAAGACCTACGTGCGGGATGGGGTGCAACTGACCGCGCCGGCGCGGTTCATCATCAACATGCCCCCGGGGACGCGCCGGTCGGTGTACGACCGGGTGATCGACGCCGTGGGGCTCGGGGCCGTCGGGCCCACGCCGGAGAACGCGCCCGACGGCGGGGCCGGCGCGACGCTGCCGATCTACCACGTCGTGCGGGTGCACGTGATGGGGGACGAGGCCCGGGTGGAGATCCTGCGGCCGATCTCGACGCCCGCCGAGGCGGGGGGGACCGCGCTGTACCAGTCGGTGAACGTGCAACTCCGCGGCGGGCTCAAGCCGTGGACGGTGCTCGCCGGCGGGGCGTGGTCCATGGGAATGGTCGAGGCTCCGGCAGTGTGGTACCTGCCG
>CALAFV010000063.1 GCA_937891445.1 uncultured Phycisphaerales bacterium
GGCTTCCGCGCCGTCGGCGCCGCCAACGGCGCCAACCCCGTCGCGATCATCGTCCCCTGCCACCGCGTCATCGCCAACGACGGCACGCTCGGCGGCTACGGCGGCGGCCTCGACCGCAAGCGGCTGCTCCTCGAACTCGAGGGCCGGCTCGAACCGCTCTTCGCCGGCGTCGGCGCATAACGGAGACCCGCGATGGCCGGCGCCGACCTGCGGCTGTTCGTCGCGGCCTACCCGCCCGTCGCCACGGCCCGCGCCGCGCTGGCGGCGATCGGCCGCCTCGACCTGGCGCCGCACCGCCCCACGCCTCTCGAACAGATCCACCTGACGCTCTGCTTCATCGGCGACACCCCCGCGCGTGACCTCGACGCCGTCCGCGAGTCCGTCGAGCGCTCCGCCGCAGGCCTCCCCGCGTTCACGCTCACGCCGCGGCGGCTCATCACACTCCCCCACCGCGGCCGCCCGCGTCTGGTCGCCCTCGAAACCGACACGCAGCCCACGCTCCTCGAACTCGTCCGCCGGCTCGCCAAGCGCCTGGCGCGCCGGGTCCGCAAGGAGCCCACCGACTGCTTCCTGCCGCACCTGACGCTCTGCCGCTTCACCCACTCCGCCGACCCGCGCCCGCTCGACGAGCCGGTCGATCTTCCGGCGTTCACGATCGAGCGCATCGCCCTGATGCGCAGCGTCCTGCTCCCCGCCGGCGCTGAGCACCGCACGGTCATGCAGACGCCGCTGGGCCCGCCGAATCAGTAGTTCGGCGTCGGGGCACGGAACTGGGTGATGTCGATCGACTTGAAGTACTCGATCGTCTTCTGGAGCCCCTCGCGCAGCGGCACCTTCGGCTCCCACCCCAGGCGGCTCTTGGCCAGCGAGATGTCGGGCCGGCGCTGCGTCGGGTCGTCCTCCGGCAGCGGCCGGTAGACCAGCGGCGACTTCGACCCCGTCAGTTCGAGCACCAGTTCTGCCAACTGCTTGATCGTGAACTCCACCGGGTTGCCGAGGTTCACCGGGCCGACGAAATCATCCGGCCCGTTCATCATGCGGATGATCCCCTCATTAAGATCGTCCACGTAGCAGAACGACCGCGTCTGCGACCCGTCGCCGAAGAGCGTGATCGGCTCCCCCGCCAGCGCCTGGCGGATGAAGTTGCTCACGACGCGCCCGTCGAACGGGTGCATCCGCGGCCCGTAGGTATTGAAGATCCGCACGACGCGGATGTTGACCCCGTTGGCGCGCCAGTAGTCGAAGAACAGCGTCTCGGCCGCGCGCTTCCCCTCGTCGTAGCACGCCCGCGGCCCGATCGGGTTCACGTTCCCGCGGTACGACTCCGGCTGCGGGTGCACCATCGGGTCGCCGTACACCTCGCTGGTCGAGAACTGCAGCACCTTCGCCCGGCACCGCTTGGCCATCCCCAGCACGTTGATCGCCCCGAGGACGCTGGTCTTCATCGTCTTGATCGGGTTGTACTGGTAGTGCCCGGGCGCCGCGGGGCACGCGGCGTTGTAGATCTCATCCACCTCGAGCCAGATCGGGTGCGTGATGTCGTGCCGGATCAGTTCGAAGTTCGGCCGCCCCAGCAGGTGCTGCACGTTGCTCTTCTGGCTCGTGAAGAAGTTGTCGAGGCAGATGACGTCGTGCCCCTGCTCAACGAGGCGGTCGCAGATGTGCGACCCCAGGAACCCGGCGCCGCCGGTGACGAGGATCCGCTTGATCGTGGACAACGTGGTGTTCTCCGGCGCTCCCGCCCGCGGGAGGGGCCGAAGCGTACGCGCCCGCTCAACTCAGCGCGAGGGCTTCGGCGGGATCTTGAGCTTGTCGCCCACCGAGACGGCGTCCGGCGTCCGGAGCACGTCCCGGTTCGCCTCGTAGATCAGGCGGTACAGCCCCGGGTCGCCGTAGAACCGCTTGGCGATCCCCGAGAGCGTGTCGCCGGGGGCGACCGTGTAGATCACGTGCTCCGGCTCGGCGGGCTTCGGCGGCGGGGCCGGCTTGGCGGCGGCCGTCTCGGTCGTCGCCTCCGGCGGCTCGACGACGCGGCCCTGGATGTTCGTCGGGTCCAGCGGGATCCGCAGCCGCGTCTTGCCCACCTTGAGATTCGCGGGGTCAAGGTACGGGTTGGCCTGCGCCAGCGCGACCCAGTGCTTCGAGTCGCCCAGTTCCCGCTTGGCGATCACCTGGAGGCTCGTGTCCCCCGGCTGCACCGTGTACCACCGGAAGGCCGGCGGTTCGACGCGCGGGCCGGACGCGGCCGGATCGACGGCCGTCACCGGCTGCACCGGCTGGGGCTCCGGTTCGGGCTCGGGCTGCGGCTCCGCCTGAGCCGGCGACGGCCCCGCATCCGCCAGTTCGGCCAGAGGCAGCGACGCCGGCCGCTCGCCGAAGGTCACCGGCGGCGCCGACGGCTGGTGGAGCCAGTACGTCACGACCCACACCCCCACCAGGAGGCAGATGATCCCGAAGATGCGCCGCGGCGTGTCGGTCATCGTGGGTTCCTGCGCATCCCGCCGGCGGGCGGGGTTCCTTTCTGGTTATCGGCTGGCCGGGGCCGCCGCTGAAGGCACGCCGTTGGCCGCCGCCCCTTCCGCGGCCAGGCCGGCGCCGGTGGCGCTATCGGGCTCCGGGGGCGCGACCTGGTCGCGCGACCCCAGCACCAGCGGGGCGCCGATCGCGATCGACGAGTAGGTGCCCACGACGATGCCCAGCCCCAGGGCGTACGCGAAGCCCCGGATCCCCTCGCCGCCGATCAGGTACAGCACCAGCGTCGAGGCGATCGTCGTGGTGCCGGTCATGATCGTGCGGCTGAGCGTCTGGTTGATCGAGTCGTTGACCATCTGCCGCGTGACCCGCGTGTGCTTGCCGCGATTCTCGCGGATGCGGTCGAGGATGACGATCTTGTCGTTGATCGAGTAGCCCAGGATCGTCAGCAGCGCGGCGACCATCTGCAGGTCGATCGCAAACGGCAGGATCCCCAGCGGGTGGGCGACGCCCGGCATGTTGTCGTAGAGCAACTCGGCCAGCGCGATCAGCCCCACCGCGATCAACACGTCGTGCGCCGTCGCCACGATCCCGGCCATCGAGAAGCGGAAGGAGTTGAACCGCACGCCGACGTAGATCACGATGAGGAAGACCGCCAGACAGACGCTGAAGACGGCCCAGAAGGCGAAGTCGCGGGCGATGGCGGCGCTGAACGACTGCACGCTCGCCAGGTCCACGTTCTGAGTGAGCGCCGTCCGGGTGATCTCCCACTCCCGGTCGCGCAGGTCGTCGGCCCAGCGCTCCTCATCGGCGAAGTAACTGATCTGCGGGTCTCGCACCAGCACCGCCGCCGACCGGACCGCCTCCGGCGAGCCCTCCAGCACGACCACCGTCGAAGTGCGGGCGACGGCGTCCACGAAGTCGGGGCTGTTGCGGACGTGCGTCAGGCGCGACTCGAGCGACGCCAGCGGCACCGGCGGCTCGATGTTCTCCATCAGCACCACCACGCCGCCGACGTACTCGCCGACCGCGTTGCGGACCGCCGGCCGGTCGATGTTGTCGCCCAGCGCCGGCGTCAGCACCGGGTAGATGGGCGCCACGCGGGCGTCGGAGACGTCGGCCCCGGCGAACTGCAACTGCGGCTGCGAGTCCACGACGTCCTTGAACGCCTCGACGATCGCGCCCTGCACGACCTCCTGGTCCGTCAGGACCGTCTTGATCGTGAAGCGGCTGGACGTGACGTTGTCCGCGTCGGGGTTGACCGCCAGCACGTCGGCCTTGGCCAGTTCGCGGACGGAGGAGTTTTCCGGAGCGGCGTTGGCGTACTCGACGATGCGGTTCTGCACGTCCACCCGCTTCATCTTGACCTGCTGGCCCTGCTCGTCGGTCTTGAGTTGGATCGTGACCGCCGTGCCGCCGCGGAACTCGTTGTCCAGCATGTCCGTGCCGCGGACGACGATGACCACGAGGCTCATCGCGATCAGCCCGGCCGAGATGACGTAGAAAATCGGACGCAGCCGCATCCAGTCCACGTTGAGGGTGAACGCCCGCTGCACGGCCGGCACCGCCATCGGCAGCATCGACGCACGCCGCCAGCCCAACTTCTCGACCAGCACGTCGAAGATCAGCCGCGTGACGACCAACTGCGCGAACAGCGTGGTCAGCACGCCGACGCTCATCGCGATCGCGAAACCCTTGATCTCCTGCGTGCCGAACAGGCCGAGGACGGCCGCGACGATGAGGTTCGTCAGGTTGCCGTCCACGATGGCCGACAGCGCCTTCTGGTACCCCAGCCGCACGGCGCTGCGGAGGTCCTCGCCCCGCTGCATCTCCTCACGCATGCGCTCGTACACGAGCACGTTGGCGTCCACGGCCATCGCGAAGGCCAGAATCACGCCCGCGATCCCCGGCACGCTGAACGGCGCGTGCTGGAGCGACATCGTCCCCACCAGTAGCAGCACGTTGACGATCAGGCCGATGACCGCGATCAGCCCGAGGTTGAAGTAGTACCCCGCGAGGAACGCGGCGCAGATCAGGAAGCAGATCACGCCCGCCTGCAGGGCCCGGTCGAGGTTGTCCTGACCCAGTTCCGGCGCCAGCGTGCTCTCGCTCAGCGGCTCGGGGAAGAGTTTGGCCTGCAGCGACCCCGCCGAGAGGACGCGGATGATGTAGTTGATCTCCTCCATCGTGAAGGAGCCGCTGATCTGACCGCTGGTGGAGATCCGGCCGCGGAGGGTCGGGGCGGTGTAGACCTCGTCGTCCAGCAGGACCGCCATCCGGTTGTTGATGTTCTTCTCGGTCAGGCGGCCGAGTTTCTGCCCCCCCAGGGCGTCCATCGTGAAGTTGATCGCCGGGCGGCCGATCTCGTCCGTCCCCTGGATCGCCGAGGCCAGGCCCCACTCGCCGTCGTCCTCGGTCAGGGCCATGCCGGGGGCGCGGTACGCGAGCATCCAGTACTCGCCGTCGTACTCCTCGACGACGTACCCCATCGCCCGGAAGTACCCCGCCGGGTCCTGCGCGAGGAAGTCCAGGTCGCTGACGTCGCGCACCCAGTTGTCAACCTTGTTGATCTTGTACCACCCCGCCTGGCTGCTCGACGCGTTGCGCGGCCCGACCTCGCGCAGCCTCTCGCGCAACTGCTGCTCCTCGGGGAGCGAGCCGGGATTCACCGTGATGCGGAAGTTCAGCACGCCGGCGCCGCGAACCATCCGCTTGAGGTCCGCCGGGTCGTCCAGCGTCGAGCGGTTGCTCTCGTACTGCTCCCACGCGGCCAGCACGCGATCGAGGGCCTCCCTGGCCCCGGGGTACGACTCGCGGAGCCGCTGCAGCGCGCGGGAGCGAGGGCTGGGCAGTTCGACGAGTTTGTTGGTCCGCCGGTCCTTCAGCCGCAGGGGCTGGTCCGACAGCCGCAGGGCGCGCTGCACCTCCGCAGGGGAGATCGCGGCGCCCAGCGCCGCGTCGCGGGCCTGCGCGTAGGCCTTGTTGGCGGCGGCGACCTGGCCGGCCGGGCCGTACAGCGCCTCCTCCTCGGCCTCCAGCCCTTCGCGCAGCGCCGCAAGCAACTGCTCGTTGCGCTGCTCGTCCGGCAGGGCCTCCAGGGCGCGGATCTGCTCCTTCATCGACTCGACCCGCGCTTCCTGCTCGTCGTACGCGGCACGGGCCGCGGCGGCGGCATCCGCTGCCGCGGCGGCCGCGGCGAGCAGTTCGCGGCGGGCCGCGTCCCCGGCCGCCATGCGGTCCAGGTGCGCCGACCGCTCCGCCTCGGGCAGGCGGAGGATGCGCTCGAACTCGTCCGGCGACACCCACCCGGCGCCGAGGGCCGCCAGGGCGTCTTCGAACTCCTTGCGCAACTGCTTCACCCGCGGCGTCGGCAGGGGCATCGTGATCTCGATGCGGTCGTTCCCCTGCGCGACGATGCTGATTTCCAACTGGCCGGTCGGGTCGATGCGCTCCTTCAGGACCTCGATCACCTTCCCCAGCGTCTCGCGCGCCGGCTCGCCGGGCTTGATGTCCACGGCGTACACGAGGCTCACGCCGCCCGCAAGGTCCTTGCCCAGCGCGAGCTTGCCGATCCGCGGCAGGCCGGGGATCCAGTGCGGCAGCACGGCCCACAGGGCCAGCAGGATCAGCGAAACAGTAATGACGGTCCGGAGAGCGAGGTTCCGCATGGGCTTGTGCGTCCGATGTGTCCCCCCGCCCTTCCCCGCAGCGACCACCCGCGCCCCCCGGGAAGCGTGCGTCAGACCTTCGTGGCGCTCTGGTTGGCCGGCCGCACCTCGACCGAGGGCTGCTGCCCGGCCGCGGCGGAGTTGGAACTCTTGAGCACCTGCTGGATCGCGGACCGGGCGAACGTGATCCGCGTGTTGGAGTTCTCGTCAACCTTCAGGACGACCGCATCATCGCCGCGGAACTCGACGATCGTCCCGATGATGCCGCCGGCGGTCATCACCTTGTCGTGCTTGGCCAGCCCCCGCATCATCTCGTCGCGCCGCTTGCGCTCGCGCCGGCCCGCCATGATCTGCGACACGACCATGACCACAATGAAGACGAGGAAGATGAGCCAGATGGACCCGAAGGGGGCCTGCGGCTGCTGCGTGGGCCCGCCCCCCGGCGGCGCGGTGCCGGGGGCCGACGTCGTGCCCGGCGCCGGGCTCTGGGCCGGGTTGCCGGGCATCACCGCGGCGCCCTGCGCAAGGGTTCCGAAGTTCCAGGTGAAAGGAGCGGAAAGGGCGGGCGCGCTTGGCATGATGGACCTCGTAGGCCCCGGTTCGGTCGGTTCCGGTCCGGCCGGTCGATGAACGGGGGCTAAAGGGTAGGACGCAGGCCGGTCCCGGTGGTCCCTGTCTCGAAGTGTTCTGCGCCTGGATGACCGCCGATCCCCGGCGCCAACCCCGGGGCGGCGACGGGCCATCGAGCCGCCACCCCGGCCCAGTCGTCCGTCCGGACCGCGGCGCGGACGTCGGCC